>CAIZMD010000592.1 GCA_903933995.1 uncultured Bacteroidota bacterium | reverse complement strand
GCTATCACAGAATGGATGAATACAGCAGGTTGGGTTATATTGGTTTGTTTCAACGCCTCATCTGTTCCCTCAAACATGATATCGCTAATACGGAATCCAAGAATCTCATTGGCTTTTTCAAACAATACTTTGGCTGTATTATGAGATTCATACAATTGCTTTCCCATTCCAATAAACTGACTTCCTTGACCTGGAAACAAATAGGCGTGCTTTGACATATGGCTAATTTGAGGCGATAAAATTAAACAAAAACCCCGATAAAAATTATCGGGGTTCCTATGGCATTATTTGTATCAGTTTTTAAAGTTGCTAACTTATTCTAGCATTAAAATTCTGTCTTGAATTCAATATACTTTAAGAACTCTTCTCTGGTTTTGTCTTCTTGAAATTTACCACTGTAAAAAGCGGTAATGGTTGATGATGTATCATCTTCTACTCCCCTACTAGCAACACAAAGGTGTTTTGCGTCAATTAATACCGCAACATCATCTGTGCCTAGTGCCTTTTGCAATTCTTTCCCAATTTGCATGGTCAGTCTTTCTTGCACTTGTGGACGTTTGGCAAAATATTGTACCAACCTATTTAGCTTACTCAAACCTACTACGGTTCCATTACTAATATAAGCTACGTGTGCCTTTCCAATGATGGGTACAAAATGGTGCTCACAATTGCTATAGAAAGAAATATTCTTTTCAACCAGCATTTGGTTATACTGGTATTTGTTTTCAAACATGGCCATATTGGGTTTGTTGGCCGGATTCAAACCATTGAAAATTTCTTTTACATACATTTTAGCAACGCGTTTGGGTGTTCCCTTCAAACTATCGTCAGTAAGGTCTAAACCCAATGTTTCCATGATAGCGGTAAAATGTTTTGCAATCTCTTCTACTTTCTGGTCATCAGTAAGAACAAAAGCGTCTGCACGCATGGGTGTATCCACTGAGGTACTCACGTGGTTATCTCCCATGTCATCAATCATGGTATCACTTAGCTCAATTTTCTCTCCATTAAGCTGGATATTCAACAAAGTTTCTTTCTGTTTCATATAATCTTATTTGCAGATCCAATGATGGATCCAATTTATCTTTTAGCAAATCATAAATCACTATAGCAATATTTTCTGCACTAGGATTTAGATGCTCAAATTCTTTGGTATCTAGGTTTAGATTCTTGTGGTCAAATTTATCCAGAACCAGTTCCTTAATCAGGCTGCTTAGTTCTTTCATGTCTATTACATAACCTGTTTCAGGGTTTGGTTCACCCACCACTTTCACAATCAAATCATAATTGTGACCATGGTAATTGGGATTGTTACACAAACCAAATACCCGTTGATTTTCTTCAGCAGTCCATGCTGGATTATTCAGGCGATGTGCTGCGTTAAAATGTTCTTTGCGATATACGGCTACTTTCTTGCTCAATGTTATAATTAGGGGTGAAAATGCCCACCCAGTTTTTACTAGTTAAATTTGGAGCACACTTGACTCCTACCCATATTTTTGAAAGCTAAACTTACCTGTAAACCTTGTTGCCGGGCACTGTTTCAGAAGTGTGCTGATCAAGTGGCCCTGCTAAAATAGCTTTGCAAAGATACATACGATATAAATAACCAAGCAGTTTCTGTTTTGTTTAAAATTTCAGCAAAATATTTAAACAAAAAGTTGGGGAGGCAACCATTACCATGTAAAAAGGCAAAACTATCCAAAGTATTCTACGTAGATTCTAGCTGTTTCGTAGAGCTTAACACAATGAAGCTGAACATGTTTGGGTAAATGCGGTTCTAGTTGTTCCCAAATGGCCACGGCAAGATTTTCCGTACTGCACATTTTATCTTTCATGAAGTCTACGTCTAAATTGAGGTTTTTATGATCCAACTTGTCCACTACATGCAATTTCATTAATTGACTTAATTTTTTCACGTCATAGACAAAACCAGTCTCAGGATCAGGCTCCCCCTTAATGGTTACAAAAAGGTCAAAATTATGCCCATGCCAATTTTCGTTTGCGCATACTCCAAAAACGGCGTCATTTTGCTCCTTTGTCCAAGTTGGATTAAAGAGTTTATGAGCGGCATTAAAATGTTCCAATCTTGTCAAATAAACCATTCTTCCTGAAAATTTTGGCAAAGCTACAACAAGCAAAGCAATTTCAATCCTACCTTAGCCCTATGCGAGTAGTGATATCAGCTGCCACTGTTGGGGAATGGATGCCCAGTTATCTGAAAGTCAATGAATTGTATACCAGCGAAAGCAGGCGTATGAAATTGCATTTTCACCAGTCAGGTATTGGCATGCTGGCGGCAAGCTTCTCGCTTACAAAATTGATCTTAGAAGAAAAACCAGACCTAGTGTTACAGGTTGGGATTGCTGGTAGCTTTTCAAACCAATATGATTTGGGGTCGGTATTGGCAGTTAAAGAAGAAATCATTGGAGACCTAGGTGTTGAAGAAGGGGGCAAATGGAAAGACTTGTTTGATATGAAGCTGGAAAAAAGTAGTTACCATCCTTTTGAAAAACGAAAACTACCCAATCAATGGTTGGACCAATACAATGTACTAAACCTACCTACTGTTACGGGTATCACGGTAAATGAAATTAGTACCAACCCTGAACGTATTGCTGAACTAAGTAAAAAATACCATGCTGAAATAGAAAGCATGGAAGGAGCTGCCTTGCATTATGTAGCAAGAGAAACCAATACGGCGTTCTTGCAAATCAGGGCCATCAGTAACTTGGTGGGTGAAAGAAATAAAGCAAATTGGAAAATGGGAGAAGCCATTGGCAACCTCAATGAAACCATTTTGCAATATATTGACAAACTATATCAAATAGCTTAATTGATGATGCGTCTTAGTTTAGGATTCTCTCCATGCCCCAATGATACATTT
>CAIZMD010000591.1 GCA_903933995.1 uncultured Bacteroidota bacterium | reverse complement strand
GAGGAGGTACCAGTGCTTGATTATTTCACGCCAAGCAAAAAATACACTATGTTTTGGGTCATAAATATGTGTAGGTTCACTGCCTGCTCCATTTAATTCAATAATTGAATATTGTTCCCCTTTACAAAGACTATTCCAATTATCATAGCGCATATCAATTCTTCCAAAGTGGAAATCTGGAATTTGCTGACACAATTGATCTATAAATAGTTCTAATTCTGGGTTGATTTGATCACTATAGTCAAGGAATTTTGCACCCCGAGCATGGTTGCCATATGGTACCAATAATTTTATTTGATCCTGAGCTAAGATTGAATTCAATAATTGAGGGTCTTCTTTTTCAAGAAAAGGTATTTGTAAAATATGTCTTGGGTCATTGGTAAGTAATGTTCTAATAGTATCATTTCCATTGCCTCTAACTGTTAAAAATTCCTTTCCAACAATCCCAGAAATAAAGCCTTTTTTTTCACCTGGTATTCTAATATAGAAAATTCCAACTTCAAGATGATAGGGTACAAACTCTTGAATTAGATATGCAACACTACTTTGAGTTGAATACTTGTGTAATTCTTGTTCGGTATATAATTTTTTAACCCCCATGCCTCGCATTCCTATATCAGGTTTGGCAATTAATGGAAAGTTTAAACCTATTTCATTTATTCCTTCTTTAATTTTATCCAAAGCTGTATTGGATTCAAACAACAGCGTCTTTGGGTAACTATTTTTTGGAAGTTGGTCATAAATTTCTTTTTTACTTTCCATTAGAAATCCGCCATTGGTGATATTGGGATTGGCCGTATTGATAAAAAATGGACTGCCTGCCCTTAATCCAAAATAGACCCATATAGGATAAATTGGTCCATACAACATATGGAATGGCCAATACTCCCAATTAAATATTCTAATCCAAATAGGATGCCTACTAATTTGTTTTAACATGGCTTAATTTATTTTGCCATTCAAGATGGTTCAATACAACAGAATTTTTTTGAGATATTGCTGAACTATGGTCTATGTATATAATTTCACTTTGCTCAAAATCTACCTTTATACAAGTAATACTGACAGTAGAAATGCCATCGGACCGTTGCATCATAAAATTTTCTGCGTTATTGGGGAAGGGTCGTGATTGGTGCATTTCTACTATTTGAGTGACGCTAGGGGTACTATTATTTATTAGCCAATTTGAAAAAAAAGCTTCCCTTTTTAGCCTTAGTTCTTGATTGTATAATGTGCAGCTGCTCCAAATATGAGCATGGAATCTGTCTTTCTCTTGTAGATGTTTATTTTTACCATCCCATTTGCATTCAAATAACCCTTTTGCGGTTTTTACAATCAAGGTAAAAGGTTCAATGCCATCTAAAATTTCAGAACTAAAGCCATCTAATAAGTCCTCTTGTTTTGTAATAGACAAAAAAATCAATCCCCTACTTTGTCTATATATTGCTTCTTTAATATGCTTTTCAAATGCACCATTTAAAAGCACGGCAGTGGTTCCGCCTTGTTTCAAGGCAATCCATGATCCACCTGCTCCACCGTCCTTGGGATACCAGATTCCCTTTTCTTGATATTGTTTCCTATTTGGTAATTCAGCATGAGGTCTACTGAAATGCTCGTCTCTGTTTGAAGTTAAAATATACCCTGTATTTGTTGGAATATAGCTTACTGTGCACATTGGTTCCTCCTGTATTGAATAGTAGCAGCGGCAACCCCAAATGATTCGGGGATTTCCCAATTTGTTAATGATTGAATGCCAATTCTAATTAAAGCCATATGGTGAACACTATGTTCCAGATTGTAAAACAATTCTCTAAAGTAATTGGTAGACAATTCAAAATCGGTTTCATTTTGCCCTAGGTTGCAATAAAGCTGTAGATTTTTGTCTGGCTTTTGAATACTATTCAAAATATCATTTATTTGAATAATAGCCTTGTCAAGATTGGTTTCCAATATTAAATCACGTTGCCTTTTCTCATAATTAACTGTGCCAATTTCATAGCCAGTTAGTAATTCTTTGAATAGTTCAATAACATGCCTACAGTGTTGACCAATACTTCCCCCAGAAAGCTGGGTGCAAGGTTGTTGGTACTGTTCATTAGTTAGTTGTAGAATGGTATCAGAAAGTAGTAATAGCGTGTTTTTTATAGGGATGGTTACATCCATTTGGTTTATTTTTTTATGGTGAGCACATTTAACGAAATATGCACCTGGTCCGATAGCGTAAGACTATTTCCTCCAACTCTAAAATCAGCTCTATTCAATTGAAATTCGCCATGAAAAAGATAGCCGGAAATGGCTGGTTTGGCACTAAATTCAAAACTAATCTGCTTAGATATGCCTCTTATATAGACTTCCCCTTCAAATACATAGTAACCATCATGGTTAGATGTGCTGATATTTGTAGAAGTTAGATAGATGACAGGATATTTTTCCGTATAGAAATAGTCTTTGTCTCGTAAGTGTCTGTCTCGTTTTTTATTATCTGTATTAATGCTTGCGGCATCAATGGTCATTTCAAATCTTGCATTTCCCAATTTTAATGGATTGAACTGAATATTTCCCTTTACACCTGTAAATGAGCCCTCTACCAAGAATCCAAAATTTTTGATACCAAAAGCAATAGCAGTTCCTTTTTCAACCGGTAAGTAGCTTTGTGCTGAACTGCCAAGGCCAATCTGAACAAATAAAAGGAGTAAAAGAATTCGGTTCATTTCTATTGAATATTTGCTGATCCAAAAAGGTGGTTGAATTGTTGACAATGCACCAATGCAAACTTGTAATCTTTTAGGTTTACATTGTTATCAATAGAATACACCTGTGTTCCATTAATAGATTTCAACTTCCCCAAATCTAAGAAATTTATGGGTTGTATTTCTTTAGAAAGATAAACATGTAAATCTGGTCCATTGGAACTAACTAGATTTTCTAAAATCAGCTTTTTTTCATTATTAATAACTGAAATAAAGGCATTTCCAGAAACGGTTCCAAAGGGACCATTCATAAAATTCCCTTTCATTGATGTCATTGGTAAACTATCAATAGATTCCATTAGCTGAATATTGGGTGTTGCGTTTTGTTTGGTACAGGCGCTTAAGAAACCAACTGACACAAGAGCCATAAGAATTTTAAATTTCATACATTGGGTTTAAAAATTATAACTTAATCCAATTCCTAGATTATTTGCCTTATTCCTAAATTCATAGTTTGAAGTACCATCAGGTGCTGTTTGATAAATGTTTTTTGTGGTATATTCCGTAAATAGATATTGATATACAAGCCTAATTCCCCATTTTTTTGATACCTGATAATTTACAAAGAATTCTGAATTAAGACTGCCCTTATCTAAGTCACCGGTTAAGAGTAAATTGAATTTACTTGGCTTTGTATTTGTCTCTGATTTTGAGACACTATTGGTTGTTAATATAGAGGAACTACTAGAGCCAAAGCTTACACCAATTAAGTCAATATTGAAACCTACTGATAATTTATTATTAAAATGATACTTTATCTCAGTCATTGCATTTAGCATATTAACAAAAGGTCTTTGAACAGCTAATGTGTCCCAATTTTGTGATACTTGATCTGAAACAACTACCAGGAAAGGAACAGTAGATGATCGGGCTAGTCTTGCCGGAGCGGTGATGTAATCATTTTTTGAAGAAAACGCAGTGGTATTTCTTAATCCTAGTCCAATTTCCCAATGTTTCTTTTTGCCTAATTGCCAATGATACTGGTACCCAATAGATGCGGTAGCTTGATTTGAACTAAAGGCAGTTGAAAATATCAATTCCTGTTTGGGTTGGCTTGAAATTGCCTGTGCCTTTAGATTGCCACTATTAATTGAACTAATCATAATAAAGCATAGAATGAATTTGACTTTAGTTATCCTAAACAACAATGTCTTTATTTGATGTAGATTAATCCATAACAATATTAAACTGCTGATAAAAACAAGTAAGGCATAAATAAACAATTGTCCACCATCATCCATTACCACTATCCCTAGTTTTCCCAAATGTGAGAATATAGCTCCAGCCATTAATCCTATTGCTAACAAAGCCCCCAAACCTGTTGTGGCAGGAACTAAAATAGCAATGCTGGCAATTAACTCAAGTATGGCAATTCCAATTCTTCCATAAGGTTCTAAACCAAGCGTACTGAAAATGTAAACTGATTCTGGAGCAGCACTGAATTTAAAATATAGTGTCTGTAACATAATTCCAGCTGCAACAATTTTTAGGATCCAAATACCTATTTGTTTCATATTCTTAGATTAATGGTTTTTGTTTATCTAAATAGTTTATTCCAATTGGCATTTGCCTTTGTCATTAAATTGGATTCGTCCTTGTTCCAATCTTTTAGGGTATTGTTGAAAAATTGGTTGTAAAACAAAAAGAGTTTGCCATTGACTATTTTAAAAGTTTCTGGGTCAACTGATACCTTTTCTCCTTTTGCCCCCATGGCATAAGCGCACCATCCCCCATATTCTGGTTCGTATTTACGAGGATTTGCCTTGAAAAGTTCTTTATTGGCTGTTGTAGAAAATCTATATAAAATTCCTTGATGGATTACAGAATGTTCTTCTTGCCCCTTGCTTGGTTTTTTTTGAGTAAAATAACTTACCGCATCATATCCGGCCAATGCAATGGAATTGGAAGTATTAAAATGGGTTTTGCGCAAGGCATCTTGTGCCTGAACAGTCTGCTGAAGTAACAGTAATAATAAGGTTGAGAATATCAGTTTTTGCATCTTTTTTAAGGTTATACGTAGGCTTGCGCGATTCCTTACAGGTTGTCCAAAAGATATTTTGAAAGTTTTGTAGGTGGATTACTACACTAGAATGGCAGTTTAAGCGATTTTCAAAGCTAGACAATTCGGGTTCCTTTGTACTGTCAACCCCGAATGTTAGCTGCTCAAGGGTTGCCTATTAAAAGCAAGAACCCCTAATGCTCTATTCTATGTCTAAAAATTACTTTACCAACAAATTTTACCTGACTAATAAGCTACTTGCATTGGCAGCTATGTTTCTAACTAGCTGCATTCTATTTGCTTGTTCTGGAATGGGTATGTCAACTGGAATAAGCTTATTACAAGTTCCCTTATGGGGATTGTTATCTTCTGGAGCCATTCTTTTGTTAATGGCTTATCTATTGTATCGTTTAAATAATGGGTTTAAACGCCTCAAATTGGCCGAAGCTAGATCTGTACTTAGTGAAGAAAAATATAGAAATATCATTGACAGTGTATCATCTGTGGTTTTCACCACTGATGAATCTGGCTATTTTAGTTTTAGTAGTAAAAGGGCTTATCAGTTAACTGGATACCAGGCTGATGAGGTATTGGGAATGCACTTTAGTGCGTTAGTAGATCCTGAATGGAAGGAAAGGGTGTTCAACAATTATTTTCAACAATGGACAAATGCTACCACAGAAACAGTGTATGAATTTCCCATTATTACAAAGAATGGATATAGAAAATGGGTAGAGCAATGTGCCGTACTCATGTTAGAAAATCAAAAACCCATTGGTTTTCATTGTATAGTGAGGGATATTTCTGATAAGAAATTGATACAGACAGAATTAGAAGAATCTGAATTAAATAGAAAACAACAACAGTTTCAATTACAGTCCATTCTTGATCATACAACTTCTATTATCTATATCAAAGACTTACAAGGAAAATACCTAGTAGCCAATAAAAGGTTTTTAGAAGTATTACAAGTGACCAAGGACCAAGTGATTGGATATGACGATTATCATTTTAGTAATCGGGAACAAGCAGACTATTTTAGCAATTTGGATCAAGAAGTGCTCAGAACTAGAAAACCAATAGAGGTGGAGCAAGTAATTGAAGGTAAAAATGGCCCCATCAACTTGTTATTGGTTAAGTTTCCTTTGTTTGATCAGCATAACAATGTATATGGCATCAGTGGCATTGCAACAGATATCTCTGAACGTACCCAATACCAAAAAGAACTTATCGCCGCAAGGCAATCTGCTGAACACGCAAAAATGTTGCAAGAACAATTCTTGGCAAATATGAGTCATGAAATTAGGACTCCCATGAATGGGATTCAGGGTATGACCAATTTGCTTTTGGAAACAGTATTGGATAGACAACAAAAAAAATATGCCACTATTGTCAAGCGATCTGTTAATAATTTATTAGTCATCATCAATGACATTCTTGATTTTTCCAAAATTCAAGCGGGCAAATTGAGTATTGAAAATATTGGTTTTGATATTAGAGAAGTTTTGCAGTCAATCGATGCTATGTTTGCCCACCGTTTGAAAAAGAAACAACTGGAATTGTTGTTCCAAATAGATTCAAATGTTCCCGATTTCCTTTCTGGTGATCCCTATAGATTAAATCAAATTCTAGTTAACCTTGTGGGTAATGCCATTAAGTTTACAGAATCTGGAAGAGTTACTGTAGGCGTAAAAGTTGTGGAGCAAAAGAATCAGACATACCTCATGCATTTCTCTATTAAAGATACTGGCATTGGTATTCCTGCTGACAAAATTGGGTCTGTGTTTGATAGTTTTGCTCAAGCAGGATCTGACGTTGCAAGAAAATATGGCGGAACAGGTTTAGGCTTGTCAATAAGCAAACAATTGATTGAACTACAAAAAGGAAGTATCTGGGTTGAAAGCACTTTAGGTGAAGGTTCTGAATTCTGTTTTGAAATTCCTTACCAAGAAGCCGCAGCTGAAACCGTAACTGGCCTTATGCGGATTCATGATATGGATTTCTCCAGAATGCTTCAAGGGAAAAAAGTCTTAATTGCTGAAGATAATTATGTAAACCAAGTTTTAATTGAACACGTTTTACAAAATGTTGGGGTCATCACAAGCATTGTGAGTAATGGTAAAGAGGCAATTGCGCAATTGAAAGTGAAAAATGATTTTGACCTAATTCTAATGGATTTACAAATGCCCATTATGGATGGGTATAAAACCACCAATTTTATTAGAAAACAACTAGAGATTGAAATTCCTATTATTGCTATGACGGCTACTGCCATGAAGGGGGAATTAGAAAAATGCTTAGAAGTGGGTATGACAGATTATATGTCTAAGCCATTCGAATTTGTTGATCTCTATAAAAAACTATGTCAAGTTTTAAAAATTAATGTAGTATCTGATGATCAAAATGAAGCTAGTTTAGATGCTGTTGATAATAGGGTTGAGAAAAAATTGTATGACTTAAGTTTTCTTTCTAGAATCACTAAGAAGAATGAATTGATTGCCATTTTGAAACCACTGATCAAGAACCTGCATACTGAAACTGCATTAATGGAAATAGCTATGGAGAACGGCGCCTGGGTTGAATTAAAAGCCCTTGCGCATAAAATTAAAGGAAGTGTTGGTTTTTTAAAGGCAGATGAATTGTATCAGACTTTAGAAAATATAGAGAATGCTTCAAAGGACTTGGATAAGAAAAGCATTGCTGCTGATATGAATCAAGTGAAAACACTTTCGGAAGAAATTATCAGGCATTTGAAATTAGAGTTTTCAGAATTAAACCATGAATTGGCTGTAGCCTGTTAGTTGTAAAATAATTGATCTCCCCCCATGAAAAGGCCGTCCTGATTTGTCTGGACGGCTTTTTGTTATCAT
>CAIZMD010000590.1 GCA_903933995.1 uncultured Bacteroidota bacterium | reverse complement strand
TGTTCAATATTCTGCTTTAGCAGATGGTTCATTCCCTTATGCAAAAGCTGGTGTAGACGAACTTGGATTATATGGTCAAGATAAATGGAGGGTTACTAATAACTTTACCTTTACTTATGGCTTAAGAATTGATTACTCTACTTACACTGGAACCTTTGATCAGAACCCAAATTTTGCTGCTTTACCTTTTGCTGAAGGCGCAAAGTATGATGTAGGTAAAAAACCTAAGAGTATTCCACTGGTATCACCTAGATTAGGTTTTAACTGGGATGTAAAAGGAGATAAATCTATTCAATTACGTGGTGGTGCTGGTATTTTCTCTGGTCCTCCTCCTTTTGTTTGGATCAGTAATCAAGCTAGTAATAATGGGGTTCAATTTGGATCGATTACTTATTCTGGTACTAATGCTAAACCTTTCAATACTAACCCTGATGCTTACAAACCAACTTCTGGTTCTGCCAATACAGCTTATGGAATTGCAGTTTCTGATAACGATTTCAAATATCCAAGTGTAATTAAATCTGGCTTGGCATTGGATAAAAAATTCGAGAATGATCTAGTAGTTACTTTGGAAGGAACTTATACAAAAGATATAAATGCAGTTTACTATTCCAATATAAACTTGAATCAAAATGGAACGCAAGCTATTGATTTGATCATGTGGAAAGACAGAGTTCGTTATGCTGGAGTTTCTGGTAGCAGTAATAAAATTTATTCTGGAGCAGGGGGAGCTTCTGCAAAAAATCCAAATATTAATAATGCTATTTTAATGAAGAATACCAATCTTGGATTTTCATATACTGCCACTGGAAGAATTCAAAAATCAGTTGGAAATTTATTTATGAGTGCTGCGTACACTTATTCGAAATCTCAAAATGCAGCAGAAGGTGGTAGTACTGCTGGTGGATTATGGAGTGGAAGACCTGTACAAGGAAATCCGAACACTGCTAATATTGCCAATGCATCTTGGTTTCAGCCACACAGAGTGGTAGGATTTGCTTCTTACAAATTTGAATATGCAAAACATTATGCAACTAGCATTGGTATCTACTACGAAGCAGCACCTGTTGGCGTTACTTCTTATGTTTACAATGGTGACTTAAACAATGATGGAAATACTAGTAACGATCTTATCTATATTCCAAGAGCTGCTAGAGAAATTTTATTAGTTAAATCTGGCTCAGGTGGATTAGGTACTGGTGCAAGTACTGACCCTCGCACACCAGCTCAAATTTGGTCGCAGTTAAACAACTTTATAAACCAAGATAAATATCTTGCTGCTAAAAGAGGTGAAGTTGCTGTTGCCAATTCAGTTGTATTGCCTTTCTTCAAAAAAATGGATCTTAATATTACTCAAGACATTTCTGTTAAGACTGGAAAAGATAGACATACCCTTCGTTTAACAATAGACATATTGAATGTGGGTAATTTATTGAATAAGCAATGGGGAATCGTTAAATCAACTGTTGCCAATAACTTCTTAAGATATGAAGGACTAGCTGCTGATGGAAGAACGCCTGCGTTCTCTTTCACTTATCAAGATGCCGCTGCACAATTACCTTTAGTGAATAGTTTTTCTAACAGTACAGGTATTGGTTCACGCTGGCAAATGCAGTTGGGTGTTAGATACATCTTCAACTAAGTTTT
The DNA here is from genome assembly GCA_903933995.1 of uncultured Bacteroidota bacterium. Taxonomy (GTDB): domain Bacteria; phylum Bacteroidota; class Bacteroidia; order Chitinophagales; family Chitinophagaceae; genus Sediminibacterium. The sequence goes on along the minus strand of CAIZMD010000590.1, from coordinate 63 downwards.
ATATAATCTCGCTTAATAAAAATGTCATGGCTAACACCATGACATTTTTATTTTTACCAATAT
>CAIZMD010000589.1 GCA_903933995.1 uncultured Bacteroidota bacterium | reverse complement strand
GTAAATAGGTAACCCCATCACTAAACAGTGCAGGTAATTCTTCGCAAACAATTACAGAAGCACCTAATTCAATGGCTTTGCCAATAAAGTCATGACCATTGCTCAATGCACCTTTAATAGCAACAAACACAGCACCCTTGGTCACTTTGCGTGAATCAATTTGTATACCAGTCACTTCCAAGTCCGTGCTACCATGCACTTCTTTTAAGTGAACCTTGTACAATATGTCTTGCAGCTTAGCCATTGTTATTAATTAAGTTCTACTTCTACTAATTGTCCTTTTACTACAGGAAGACCAGCCGTAATGGATTGCGCCATTACTTTTCCCTTTCCGCGTATATTGAGTTTTAATCCCATGTTTTCACATACATAAACTGCGTCTTTTAAACCCATGCCGTTTAATTCTGGCATTAGGTTTAATGGAGTTGACTTTGCAGTTACCACTAAGTCACGCGCTTCCCCTTTTACTGCTACATATGCAGCATTAGAAGCAGAGTCTCTAAAGCCCAATTTTAATTTGCCCATGACCCGGGCCATGTCTTTTTTAGAACCCGCATAACTCATGAGAGAACTATCCAAGAGTTTTTTATTCAATTCATTTTTACCACCCTTTACATAAGTGCTATACAATCTGTCTGCAATTTCTTTGAACACAGGACCCGCAACAGATGCGCCATAGAATACGGCCGCGTGTGGTTTGTTTTTAATCACCACTACACAAGTATATTGGGGATTATCTGCAGGAAAATAACCAGCAAAGGATGACTGATAAATTTTATCTGCGTAGCCCTTGTTACCATTGGCTACCAAGGCAGTTCCTGTTTTTCCAGCAACTGGGAACAAACTATTCTTGAACAATTCTTTTGCAGTACCAGCTATACAAACACCTTCTAAACATTCTCTTAATTGTGCCAGTGTTTGATCACTACATACTTTTTCACGTACTACAATGGGATCCATGTTCTTTAACAACACACCTTCTTCGCGCACACTTGATACCAAGTAAGGACGCATCATTTTTCCTTGATTGGCCACCGCATTGTATAAAGCCAGGGTTTGCAAGGGTGAGATTTGCAGGTTATAACCAAATGCCATCCAAGGCATGGTAGTAGGTCCCCACATTTTTCCGCCTGGTTTAAAAATGGTAGAACGCCCTTCTCCAACTAGATCAATACCGGTAAGGGTATCCATCTGCATTTGCTTTAAGCGATTGATAAATTGAGAAGGTTGACCACTGTAATAAGCCGATACCAATTTGGCCATCCCCACATTAGAACTTAATTCAAATGCTTGTTTAGCGGTTACGCCTCTGTGACCCGATTGCTCAGAATCAAATACTGTTTGACCAGCCACTCTCCAGATACCCCCTTCCAGATCTACCATGGTATTGAGGTTGATCTTTTTGTCTTCTAACAAAGCCATCATGGTAGCTAGTTTAAAAGTAGACCCTGGCTCTGTAGTAGAAATAGCATAGTTATAATCTTCCCAATATCCTCCATTGGCTTTTTTACCAAGATTAGCAATGGCTTTGATTTTGCCGGTCTTTACTTCCATGACAATGGCGCATCCATGATCCGCTTCATTCTTCTCCATCATCTTCATCAAGGCGTTCTCGGCAATCTCTTGAATGAACACGTCAATGGTGCTAACAATGTCTTTACCCGTTTCAGGCTCAATAATATAGTCATCATTAATGGGCACTTTTACACCTCCGGCGATGGTTCTTACCCACTGCTTACCTTCTCTTCCTTTGAGCAAACTATCATAGGTTTTTTCCAAACCAACTTTTGAAGACTCTCTATCAAGACCAATGGTTCTGAAAGCAAGTATGCCATAAGGATTGAGGCGGATATTCCTTTCGTTCACAATTAAACCACTCTTATATCTGCCGTCTCTGAACAAAGGAAATTTTCTGAGTTGCTCGTATTCTCTGTAGGAGGTTTTTCTATGCAATTCTAAATAAGGCTCATTGTCTTTATAAGCTTCCATTAACCACTGCTTGTAGCCTTCTGTGGATTTGTCTTTGAACAAATTGGAGAGATAAAAAGAGAGGGAGTCTAGATTTTCGCGGAAGTGAATACCACTTTTTTCGTGTAACCATTCCACGCGAAAATCTATGAATAAATCAAATTGGGGAATGCTAGTACTGAGCATTTGCCCGTCTTCACTATAGATGGTGCCACGTTCTGCTTCAATAGAATCAATACGCTGGTGCAAACTATCGCTCATGCTTCTCCAGTGCGCGCCCTGCACTTGCTGAATGTACACCGCCTTTCCAAAGATGGCGATGCAGACCCCTATCACCAGTATATAACTGAGATAGACCCTCCAGAGTATGTCGCGCTTCACTTCCATGTACGGTACGGTTGTTCAACCAGATTAAAAACTATTGTATCAACTTAAAAACTCTAAACCATTCTTCCTCTTCCTCACATTCATCACTCTTCACTTTTATCTCTTCACTTTCTTCCCCTCTTCACTCTTCACTTACTTTAAACGTTGCGGCGTCTCCCTACTAATCTTCAACCCCAACGGTGTAGCCGCTTTCAACACTTCCGCCTCTTCACTTCTGAACATCAATTCGCTTTTCAACGTCTTGTATTCAAACTGCAATTCCTTTAATTCTTTATTGGTATTATTGATGTTGCGCACAATCCTATCTGCATTATGACCATTGGCTATATAGAGCACTGCCAAGCCGGTCAGAAAAAGAAAAAAGGGAATATTCTTCACAATCCACTGATAGTTAAACAGACCCTTTAGTGGGTTCTTGTTGTTACCAGTATTTGTTGTTTGTTCAGACATTTTTTTTCTTATCAAATTTTTACCCACCCCGCACTCACTCCGTTCGGCGCCCCTCCCGCAAGCGGTAGGGGAATTCTTAAATCAATCAGTATCGCTCTGCAACCCTTAGCTTGGCACTCCTGCTTCTGCTATTGCGCTTCAACTCTTCGTCCGATGCGGTAATGGGTTTTTTTGTTATGATTTTTAAGATCTCTTCTTTATCTATAGAGATTAAGGGATTATCCTGCACCTCTTCAAAAGTTCCTTGTTTAAAAAAATTCTTCACCATTCTGTCTTCAATGGAATGGAACGTGAT
>CAIZMD010000588.1 GCA_903933995.1 uncultured Bacteroidota bacterium | reverse complement strand
GATTATAGACAAGGTCAAACAAGTGATGCTGCTCATTCATGAACTGATAAGGCAAATTGGGACAAGCATCTATATTGGGATACATACCCAAGGGTGTTGTATTAATAACCAAGGTATAAGACTCCATGGTGGCTTGGTCTATCTGATCATATGAAATAGTGGTGGCAGAAGCAGTTCTTGACACATATTGGTAGGCAATTCCTCTTTTCTTTAAAACCCATTCAACTGCCGCAGATGCTCCACCAGTTCCAAGAATCAAGGCATGTTGGTGGTGTGGTTTTAAAAATGGTGCAAGTGTTTGCTCAAAACCAACCACATCTGTATTATACCCAATGCGTTTCCCATTGACAATGCGAACACAGTTACAGGCGCCAATTTCAGCTACTGCTGGAGAAACATGATCCAAAAAAGCTAGGACCTCTTTTTTATAAGGAATGGTAATATTAAATCCTGCTAATCCTACTCGTTTGTCTAGGATTTCTTGTAATGCGTCAATACTGGGTAAGGAAAAATTCTCGTAGGCAATATCCTTTAGTCCCAGGTTTTGAAACTTTTCCGTGAAATATTTCTGGGAAAAAGAATGCGACAAGGGATACCCCAACAAACCATACAAACGCATGTAATCTGGTTTATTTGTTTAGATACAACTCAAAGGTATCGCCACGCAAACCAATTCTCATGGCTTCCAAAGCAATTACTTCATTGGGAGCAATATTGCCCAAGTTCACGTTGCAGCCAATCAATTCTAAGAAATACAATTGTTGTGCTTTTTGAGGAGCTTCCCAAAGAATTTTTTCGGCAGGAATCTGCGTTAAAATCTCTTGAACCAATCCCTCTCTTACTTCTCCGCTGCCGCGATAGATACCAACATTACCCGCTTCACGCGCTTCGGCTATTACATAAGAGGAGCCCGCTTCTAATTCAGCGCGCATGAGTTCAATCCATTTATATGGAGGAATAATATGGGCTGCGTCTTTAGAACCTACTTCGCTCAAAACGGTGGCGTGTTTGGTTAATTTTTCAATATAACCGCATTTTTCAGGATGGGGAATACTGATGGAGCCATCACTTACTTCTACATAGTCAATACCATAGTCTTTACACATGGCTATATAGTCGTCAAACTGATTTCTAATCAAGAAAGCCTCAAACAATGTGCCTCCAAAATAAATGGGGATGTCATAAGATTGGTAGGCCTGAATTTTTTCACGCAGATTAGGGGTTACAAAGGCGGTACCAAACCCAAGTTTGATCACGTCAACATGTGGTCCGGCAACACTCATAAAATTATGTACTTCTGGAATACTAAGCCCTTTGTCCATGACCATGGTAATACCGTGCGCCCTTGGTTTTTTGATCCTATCTGGAATCTGCGTAAGATTAAAATTCATTTCGTTCGATTTTCGGGTGCAAAAATAGGTTAAACAGTCCACATTATGGATGGATGAGCTGTTGTGGCTTTCTTAAAACCTATTAGATTTTTTTGCCCTTCTTATAACGGGCTACAATATCCACCACTTGGTTGTTCTGTAAGATAGATGGATTAAGTTCTATGAATTTCTTGAGAAATTTGGGGGATTTTTCCATAGCAGCTTCCAATTTCAACAAGGCTTCCTTGGATTTTCCCATGGCAAATAGTGCTGTACTTTGGTAGAACAAAAACAAGGGCTTGCTTTCTGTTGCTTTCATGGCAGCCTGGGTTTGAACCAAGGCCTCATCAAAAAATTCGGCTTTGAGTAAGCATTTGATCAGGGATTCCCAGCCAGCTACATTCTTGGTTTTCTGACGTACAACCATGCTAAAATACTGGATGGCTTCTTTATACTGGGCTAAGTGCATGCGGCATTCGCCCATGGCCAAATTGTATTCTGTGATATTTCTATGGATTCTGGTAGCAGATTCCAAGTGTTTAATAGCCATTTGCCATTGCTCCTCTAGCATATAGGTAACGGCAATTTTATAATGCAGTTTGCTATCTTCCGGATTTAAATGAACAGCTTTTTTATAGTGAAACCTTGCTTGAGCACAGTTTCCCATTCTATGATAACAATGTCCAATGGCTTCATAGATCACGTCTTCTGGTCTAGAAAGCTCTAACACTTTTTCCAACACTTCAATGGCTTCCTTGTATTTACGGAGGCGCAAATAAGCATCTCCCATATTCCGATAAGCGTAGTCAAATTTTTCATCAATGGCCACTGCATATTGGTAGGCATCAATGGATTTCTCATATAATTTAAGCCCCTGATAGGCCGCTGCCATATTGAACCAAGCTAGTTCATTGTAGGGAAAATCATCAATGATTTGCTGATGTAATCGGATACTTTCCTCGTTTCTACCGGTAAAATCGGTCCAAAAACAGATTTTATAGAGCGCTTCCTCATTATTGGGTTCTTCTTCTAAAATCAGTTTTAAACAGTCAAACACCTTGTCAAATTCCTCATAATCGTCATAGACATCAGCCAATTCAAACAATAAATCCAACCTTTCTTCTCCTTCAAATAGCTGTAAAGCGGCTTCTAATAGCTCAACTGCCTTGGCTTGTTGATCAAGGGCCAAATAGGCATCTGTCTTTAAAATATAGAGGTTAACGTCATTACTATCAAAGAGTTCGGCCGTTTCCAGAATGTTCAAAGCCTCCTGGTATTTGCGATTAGCTAAGAGCAAATCGGCTTTTTTGATCATTAAAAGGGCGGAAAAGGGGAATTGTTCTAGGCCGGTTTCGGCAGCTTCAAGGGCCTCATTGAGGTCATCCTTTTCGTCATAGTAGTCAATAATCCGCTCAAAAGCGTCTTCCTCCAAAAAGGAGTGACTACGCCCATGCTTTAGATTTTGATACTGTAATAAAAGTTCTTTGAGTTCCTCTCGGTCTTCTTGGTACGGATTTTCCCTCATTGGACTATTGGTTTCTTGAATATAAAACTTTTTTTCACTTTTTTTCAAATCTCAGGCAACTTTTTTCATCTTCTTGCGTCTTACTAATATTAGCTTAACAATAGCAATTGTTAAAATATTGGGAAAAAGCATTAACTTTGTAAAAATGACAAAAAAGCAAGCCATATTAAAATTCACCGCATCTGCCCTGTTTATCATGGCAATTCAGGTGGCTTTTGCTGCTTTTTCGTTTACAGGTATCACTGAAGAAAGGGCTAAAAACAGCAAATATTCACTGAAAAACCTAAGCAGTCTTTCTCACAAAAGCTTGAATTACGCTTCTTTGAAAAGCAATTTGCAATTCAAAGGGATGCAATTATTGGGTTCTAAAGACCCTTTGAATGGCACTGAAGTAAATTCTATGCTAAGATTTGATAATGGAAATACTACCTATGTGTATCCTTACAAATTTAAAGTGAAGGTTCCTACCAAATTCAAAACTCCGGTAGCACCTCACCACTAATTCATTATTCTATATCCACTGGTTGGAATGTCAAACTTGGAAGCCAATACCGGGCTCAAGCTAATTTTTTCTGCCCGATAATTAACGAGGGTATTGTCACCGGATTCTTTGATCTGGTATTCTAAAACAAAACCTGGCACGTCTTTAAATTGGTATTCAAATTCTTTTACAGAAGGAATAATAGCAGTTGCATAATACAAACTAAACACAGTTCCATCTTTCAAGGTAATCATTGCTTTCTTACACTCATAACCAAGTATGGTCTTTGTTTCATTGACCAAACTAATTGCCATTCCTTGGTATTGTTTATTAGCAGTAACCCATTGCTCTTTACTCAAACGATTCATAAACTTATTAGTACCAAACTCTCTTAATACTACTGCGGTATTCTGTGTTTTATCATAGATGACAGATTGTTGTATGGCAGGACTAACCAAGTCTACCCTACTATCATTTCCTTTTATATATACTGTTTTAGCACTTTTACTAATACTATTGGAAACGTCTTTATCTACTGTACCATCGTCTAAAGTAATTTTAAATATAACGGTACATTCCGCCACCACTCTTTGTTGTGCCAATGCTGGTGTTACTAAACCCAGAACCAATATGGCAAAAATTGTTTTCATGATTGAGCCTTTAAAACAGTTCAATGTTACAAAATAACTAGACATCCAAACGTTAAAGCTTATTCTAGCTTTTCACACATAAAAAAAGACCCCGATTAAACATCGAGGTCCTTTTCTTTATTTTTTCTTTTGTGTTCTTTCTTTTAAATCCTGCACTTTTTTCTGACTCTCCATCATTTGTTCGTATTTCTCCTGCCATTTACTTTTGGTCTTAGGAGCTTTACGCTTAATCTCAATCTTTGCCAGAATCTTGTCATGATCAATAATATAATTCTGAATCACAAATTGCAAGGCCAAAGTAATTAAGTTGGATACAGTATAGTACCAAGTAAGGGCCGATGGCAATTTATTAAAGATAAACAAGAGCATGAAAGGGAAGATATATGGCATGTACTTCAATGCAGGATTGTCCTGAGTTGGCGTCATACTCATATTGTAGATAGAAATCAAAAAGCTGGTGATCACTGCTGTAATAGTGAACAAGCTAATATGGTCTCCAAATCCTAAAGGTATTTCAAAAGGCAAACGAGCAATTACGTCATAAGAAGACAAATCCTTACTCCAAAGAAATGCTTGTCCGCGTAGCGCGATATTACTATTGAAGAAACTATACAAGGCAAAGAAGATAGGAATCTGTAATAGGGCTGGAATACAACCACCTAATGGATTTACACCCGCTTCACGGAAGAGTTTCATTTGCTCCATGGCAAAACCTTGTTGGTCATCCCCAAATTTCTTTTTTAGGGTATCCAATTCTGGTTTTAATACTTTCATTTTGGCACCACTCAAATAACTACTATAAGTTAAAGGGGCAGTTACCAAACGAATGAACAAGGTTAATAACAATACAACCCATCCATAATTCATTACAAATCCTGCAAAGAAGTCAAATACATTCATGATAATGTATTTGTTGATGGGTCTAACAAAGGAATACATGTCTCTTCCTAAGTTCACAATCTTGTCCATGTCTGGCGCCTGCTTTTTCAGGATATTGAAATCGCTTGGACCATAATAGAGTTGCAAGGGAACAGCAACAGTAGCAGCAACAGGCAATTTCATTTGTAAGCTAGCATCAATAGTAGCCAACTCAGTAGAAGAATCAGTTTTCCTAGCCCAGTTAACAGATCCACCACTAAACCCATTCTTGGCAATTAAAGTGGTATTAAAGAATTGCTGTACCACACTCAACCATTGTACTGGTTTTTCAAACTGGTGTTCGGTTTTACTTGAGATATAATCAAAGTCATTGCCTTCTGAGAAACAGATATTAGACATCTG
>CAIZMD010000587.1 GCA_903933995.1 uncultured Bacteroidota bacterium | reverse complement strand
TAATCAAATTTTATCCAATCCAATTGAAGCAATCCTGATTCAACCATTACCTTCACTTTATTAACTCCTTTTTTTAATTCGAAATCACCCTGTAAGAGTTCATAAAACGTTTTATTGGTTAAAGTGATTTTTATTTTTTTCTCATTAACCCAAAATATTAACCGTGTAGCATTTGAGGCAGTTAACGCCCTTATAGTTAGTCTGTATTTTTGATTATCAACATTTTCGAAATTATAAACTACCCATTCTGTTGGTTGCAATTCAATAGATTGCTCCGACCATAAGGCATCTTTATCCTTGCTATCAAGATATATTTTTACAGGGTCGCCTTTTCTGTAATATTTTGATTTGATGATGGTATCCTTAACAAAATAGGATTGATTAAATCCATCAAAACCATAATTCTCTGCTTCAATTTTTGCAGGTATTCTGGTGAGGATAGCATTGCACACATCTTCAAAATAATCGCAGTTGGCTATTTTAATATTTTCGAGCAATTGGTCAAATGCTTTTTGGGCAATAACACTATCAGGCTTTTTCCCGCCGTTTGAAAATTCCGAGATCAAATCCCAATCAACTGGCTTTTTAATAGAATAAGGTGTGTTTTTAGTATCCATTTTTTTATAGGGCCAAAACGAAAAACCAATATTATTTTTTGCGAAATATTGAGAGGTGGCCCAGTAAATAGTATTGCCTTTTTCTCCGGTTTCTCCAACCCATATTGGTGTATTCAATTGATTACGCTTTACTAAATATTCATCAATGTTATTTAAATTATCTGGCCTAGCCCAGCAATAATAATGAAACTGATAAAATACATTGCTGTCAAAAGGCTTATCAAAAAGTGACCAATCATTTGACCAATCATAACCTTCCAGGGTAATCATATGCTTCTGATCAAATTGTCTTAATTCTGCGGTGATACGTTTATACATTGGCACTAGTAAATGCTTGTACTTTTCTGCTGCACCAGAGCCTTTTGGAAGCGGCTCATTCAGCAAATCATAAGCAGCTACCGTGGGTTCATCTTTATAACGTTGAGCTATTTTAATCCAAAGATTTACAAGTTGATCTTCCTTTTTCTTATCAATGAAAAGTTCAGGAATATCATTAGGACTATCATCTATGTTAGCACCTGTTTGTCCCCCCGGCGCTCCATGCATATCAATAATCACATACAGTTGGTATTTTTTACACCAGGAAATCAGCGTATCCATTAATTGAAAACCCTCCTCCACATAGAGGGGGCGGTCTTCTTCCGTTAAAAATAATCTTGAATTTAATGCAGGCCTTACGGAATTAAATCCCAATTCAGCAATGCGTTTAATATCGGCTTCTGTAATATAATTTTTTCTATAGGTTTTCCAGAAAGTAATACTTTTTTCTGCCCCAATTAGATCGGTTACCATTTTTTCTATTTTACGGGGACGGTCACCAAGGCGGCCTAATTTCCACATGTACCCCTCGGGCAACAACCAGTTGCCCAAGCCGACCCCTTTTAATACTATTTTCTTGCCTGTTTCATTTACAATATCCTGGCCGGCAGTATGCAAAAAAGTAAGGTTGCCTTGCTGCTTTGATTGAGCATAAGAAAAACAGCTGAGTGTCTGGATAAATAAAATAATGGTTATTATTTTCATATTGTTAATTCTTGCTATTTAAGGGCAACCAAACAATCATGTCGCCTTTAGTTTGACTTGCATCTGCAAACGGTACTAAAAAAAGCTGTTTATTTCCGCCTAACATATCAACTGAATAAGCCTGTTTACCAATCCAGTTAATTGGCAATATTGATTGCTTATTTACCAGGTTAAGATTTCCTATTTCAAAACCTACTTTAGTTGTAGAGATAAGATTGTTTACGTAGTTGTCGTTTAAACTTTTATCTAACGCCAATACCTGAGGTCCACGTTTAAATGCAATCTGGTTGGGATAACTTTTACCACCTGCTATCATTTTAACGGGCATATCAAAATGAATAATTACTTTATCTACAGGTTGCCAGTTCCTTTGAATCGTTAACAATTGATTGGGTATTCCCGTATAAGTTTTACCCCCAACTTTTGCAGTATAATTATCGCACCACTCTGGCACTCTCAATGTAATGGAAAAATTAGCCGCAACCTGGCTTTTTACTGTCAAAGCCATGTTCCCGGTTTGTGGAAAATCTCCATCTAATTGAAAAGCAGCTTCAATTGTTTTTTTATCGGTTGTTGTAATTGGCACTTTATAAACAGCAGGTTCATAAAATAGAACAGTTGGAATATTTCGAATATTTCCAAAAGTAAAATTGGGCACCAACGCAATGCCCCTTGGCACACTCGACTGGCAACAGGTAATATAACAGGTGTAAGGCTTATTATTCATCAATGGTGTATAATAACTCACACAACCTGTTTGTGGATTTTCGGCACCCAACAAATGATTATAGACTGATTTTTCTAACTCGTTTAAATATTTGATATTTCCCGTAATGGCAAATAAATTTTGATTGAGTTGTAGCCAGGTAGTCGTAACACAACCCTCGCCCATATTATCTTTATTGGTTGCAGGCAAATAATCATCATCCTGAAAATGTTCTTTTGAACTAGATGTACCTGTAATGTATAATTGATTATCCACTACATCCTGCCAAGCCATTTCAGTAGCTTCTAAAAATTGCTTATTGCCTGTTACCGCATACATTTTAGCAAGCCCAACATAATTGGACAACATTTCATAGGCTTTTCCGTTACCCACTTTTTTTACTTTTCCAGCTGCAAGTATTGAGCTGATTAATTTGGGGCCATTGTCTTGTTCCCACGCATCCAAAATATAATAGCAGAAATCCAAGTACTTTTTATCAGCTGTGTATTTATATAATTCTAACACAGCGTCCAATACACTTGTGGCAGCCATACCCATATGTTCACCAGCCAAAATTATATCACGTTGCCCGGGCTTTTTCCCAAATGTTTTACATAACAGATCCCCCATTTTTTTACAAGCTTCCAGTGCAGGTTTATAGCCGGTAGTGCAGTAATAACTTAACAAGCCATGTAAGTTATATTTGTGACTCCATACATCCCAACTTGTCCAATAATAATCAGGCGTATAAGTGCCCAGATAACCGTCTGCTAATTGTGTACTAATCAATTCGTACATCATCCTATCCATCTGTTTTTTTAACGCCTCATTGTGTGTGAGTTTCCATACATTACAAGCTGTTTCTAAATATTTACCTACATGCTCACCGGCCCATGGGTGTATTCCTGGCCTATTCAAATAAGATCCCATTAATCCAAATTCATCGACCTTCAACAATCGCTGCTCTAAATTTTGTGTAAACCTGGTATTTAAATACCCATTAAAATGTTGATTTTGGAAAGGTACTTCTTTAAAATTATTGAGCACTTTATCATGAACCATTGGTTTTATTGCACCAATAAATGGAATGACAAGATTGCCGGTAGCTATGAATAACTGTTCATTTTTTACAAATAGAGAGCTGTTGTTATCGTTTATTTGATAGCCTACATGAAATACATTTTCGTTTTTGGAATTATAATTTGAGAATAACACTACAGCTTCATTACCTTTTTTTGCTTCTAATTTAATTGCTTTAGTTTCAGAAAATAAAATCTTATTAT
>CAIZMD010000586.1 GCA_903933995.1 uncultured Bacteroidota bacterium | reverse complement strand
ATAGTGGGATTATTATTAGCCATCGGCCTTTTGGCCAATGTTATACTTGGGGCCGCGCAGATGTATTTACAAAGATTTAAAGAAGAACGCAAGCGTTCAGATAATGCAGCTGGTAAAACTGTTGCAGTTATCCTGTTCTGTTTGGTAAGCACTGCATTGTTTGCAGCAGACGCTCCTGCAGCTGATGCAGCAGCGGCACCAGGAGAAACTACCATTGCTGGTCTTGGATTGTATTCTTTTTATGCATTAATTTCTGTGATTGTTTTAGAACTACTGATTTTACTAGTGTTACTGGGCAATCTGAAAAAATTATTAGCAAAAGAAGCAGCTCTTGTTGCAAGTACAGATGCTGCAGATGTTCCAACTGAATCTGCTTTGTCAAAATGGTGGGATAATTTGAACAAGTTCCGACCAATTCAAGAAGAAGCCAATATTGATTTGGGTCATAATTATGATGGTATTCGTGAATTAGATAACCGTCTACCACCATGGTGGTTGTATGGATTCTATATCACCATCATTTTTGGTTTTATTTATATCTATCGTTATCACGTAGCAGAGTCTGCACCTTTGAGTAAGGAAGAATTGGCTATTTCTTTAGAAAAAGCAGAAATTGAAAAAGAAGCATACCTGAAAAAATCTGCCAATAAAGTAGATGAAAATTCGGTTGTTTATCTAAAAGATGCTACTGATATAGACGCTGGTAAAAAAATCTTTACCACTGCATGTGTTGCCTGTCACTTGGCAGACGGTGGTGGATCAGTTGGTCCTAATTTAACTGATGATTATTGGATTCATGGCGGCAGCATTAAAGACATCTTTAAGACCTTGAAATATGGTTGGCCTGAAAAAGGAATGAAGAGCTGGAAAGATGATTATGCCCCACAGCAATTGGCACAAATTGCCAGTTATGTAAAATCTTTAACTGGCACTAAACCTGCTAAGCCAAAAGAGCCACAGGGTGTGTTGTTTGAAGAAAAAGCAGCTGGAGCAGATAGTACAAAAGCGGTAAGCGATACTACCAAGATTGCCGCTGTAGTAGTGAAATAGTAGTTGCAACAAGAAATAATATGAGTCATATACAGCACAGTAATGAGCCAACAACAGAGAATTTTAGAGACAGGATAGCTACAGTGGATGAGAGCGGAAAACGCAAGTGGATTTTCGCATATCAACCAAAAGGTAGGTTTTATAGTATCAGAACGGTTCTTAGTTTGTTCTATTTTGTGATCTTCTTTGGTCTTCCATTTATTCAAATAGATGGAAGACCTTTGTTTTTATTCAATATACCCAATGCCAAGTTTATCATATTTGGCAAAGTGTTCTGGCCCCAAGACTTTTTCATTTTTGGAATGACCATGATCACATTTGTGTTCTTTATCATTTTGTTTACTGCCGCTTTTGGTAGGTTGTTTTGTGGTTGGGCTTGTCCACAGACCAATTTTATGGAGATGATGTTCCGCAAAGTGGAGTATTTGATTCTGGGCAATGCTCAAAAGCAACAGGCTTTGCAAAAAGCAGCATGGATCGCTTCAAAGACCTTTAAGGTAGTGCTCAAACACTTGGTGTTTTATCTGTTGTCCTTTATCATTGCCAACTTTTTTCTTGCCTATATTATTGGGATCAAGGATTTAGAAAAGATTATTGTAGAACCTGTTTCAGCGCATATGGTTGGGTTTAGCGCTATCCTCATTTTTAGTGCAGTATTTTATGCTGTATATGCTTTTTTTAGAGAACAAGCATGCACCGTGGTTTGTCCCTATGGTAGATTGCAAAGTGTTTTGTTAGACAAAAACAGCATGATTGTGGCCTATGATTATAAAAGGGGGGAACCTAGAGGGAATGCAAAAAAAGCACACGAAGAGCCCTTGGGCGATTGTATAGACTGTCATCAATGTGTAAGAGTTTGCCCTACTGGAATAGATATTCGCAATGGTGTACAAATGGAATGCGTGGGTTGTACTGCCTGTATTGATGCTTGTAATGATGTGATGGTTAAAATTGACAAGCCAAAGGGCTTAATCCGGTATGCGTCAGAAAATACCATTGCTAGTGGGGAGCCCCTGCACTATACTACAAGAATGAAAATCTATACAGGTCTTTGTCTTTTGGTACTAGCCATACTTTCAGTGATCTTATTTACCAGAAAAGACGTAGACGCCACCATTATGCGTACGCCTGGCCAATTGTTTCAGGAAAGAGGAACGGATAGTATCTCTAACTTGTACAATATTAAAGTGGTGAATAAAACAGTTGACCCCATTGAACTCTCCATTAGGT
>CAIZMD010000585.1 GCA_903933995.1 uncultured Bacteroidota bacterium | reverse complement strand
TGTAAAGCAGGATTTGTAAACAAAGAATCAATTAATGGAACTCTTCCAAACATTCTCACCATATTAAAATAAGCATAGGCCCTTAAGAATCTAGCTTCTCCAATGGTTTGTTGTTTAATGGCATCAGTTGCCACAATTTGCGTATTGGTATTTACTTCCTTAATGGTTGAATTACATTTATTAATCAAGGAAAAATAACCCAACCACAATGTGTTGGCAAAACTATTACTAGGCGTTACTGGAAAATTATCCATGTCAATAGCTGCAGCACCACCATCAGCTGGGGTACTACCTTTGTCCGCATCGTCACTTCTAATACTGGTTGCAGTAATAAAAGCTTGACTATGTACATTGAAACTTCTCAAATCATTATAAGCTCCAAAAATGAATTGGTCATAAGGACCAGATCCACCAGGATAAGGATAGTTGTCTGCATCATAGCCACCCTGACGCTGTGTGTCTAGAAAACCCTTTTTGCATCCGCTGGCAAAACAGCCCATCATGATAATGGAAACCGTGATGACAATTGTTGTGGGGAATTTGAATATTTTTTTCATGTTGAATGGATTGTTCAATTAAAAACTAAGGTTGATACCAAAAGTGTAAATGGCAGGAACTGGGTAAGAACCATTATCTGCTCCTCCGCCCAAAATACTTCCTATCAAAGGTTCAGGAGAATAACCGGTTACCTTACTCCAGGTTTTCAGGTTCTGTCCGTTTAAATAAACCCTTGCTTGTTTAATCCCTGCTTTGGATAATAGATTTTTCTTGAACGTGTATCCTATTTGTAGGTTACGAATTCTGAAGTAATCTCCAGGTTCTAGGTAATAAGTACTCATCAAGAAATTATTACCCCTGGTATTATCTAGAATTGGTTCAATATTAGAAGTACCTGGCGTGGTATACGCATTCAACCTATTGGCTTCATAGTTTAATACAGCAAAAGTGGCAGTTCTTCTTTGGGTATAAATTTTGTGACCCGCCATTCCTTGTAAATCCATTTCAAAGTCAAATCCTTTGTAAGCCAAAGTGAAATTACCACCAAAGCTATAGGGAGGAAATGGTGTTCCAATATAACCTCTGTCTGCAGGGGTAATCACTCCGTCTCCATTGGTATCAGCATAAGAGATATCACCTGGTAAGGAATTGCTAAACGCTGCCTGTTTGCTCAAGTCAGCAGTAGACTGATAAATCCCTGTTTGAGTGTAGCCATAAAAATAACCAATGGATTGGCCTGTGGTAGTTAGGTTAGCACCACCATTTCCAATGATAGAGAAATTGAAATTATTACCAATTGATTTTACTTCATTGGTGTTGTGACTAAAGTTGGCTGAAATACCATAGCTCCAGTCTTTATTAATTACATCATTCCAACCAAGAGATAGTTCTATCCCTTTGTTGCTGATCTCTCCTAGATTGGTAAAATAACTTCTGGTTTCATTGGGTAAACTTACTGCTGTAAGAATATCTGTAGTGGTTCTGTTATAATAAGTAAACTCCAGGTTTAATTTATTCTTCAGGGTTCTTAGGTCAAATCCAATATCAATACCACGAACGGTTTCCCAATGCAAATTGGGGTCAGGAATATAAGCTGCTTGTATTGAACTGTATATATTGTCTCCAAAAATAGCCGTGCTGGCATTGGATACACCAGGCCTATACAGGTTGTCTGCAAATCCATTGGCGTTTCCTGTTAAACCCCATGCACCTCTGATTTTTAAATAATCAATGGCTTTGATTTTTTTGAAGAAACTCTCATCACTTGCTACCCATCCTAGACCAACACTACCAAATGTTCCCCATCTGTTTTGTGGGGCAAATTTGGAACTTCCATCTCTTCTAATAGTAGCATTCAAAAGGTATTTGCCCAAATAGGAATAACTCACCCTTCCAAAAGCGCCAGCAATGGCACTCTCTCCACCACCACCATCAAAATTGCCTGGATTGTTTGGATTTGAAACACCAATATACCAGAAATCAGGGCTATTGTTAATGTTCACAGAAGTATCTCTGCGCGTACCATTCACATAACTATTGTAACTATAAATAGAACTATAACCAGCCATAGCAGTTACAGCGTGTCCACCCGTAAATGACTTGTTGAAGGTTAGGGTATGGTCTTGCTGATACCTTTTAGATTCACTCTGACTTTGTGATACAGAAGTTCTTACGGTATTGTCATAAGTAGTAGTGGTTGGTGCAGCAC
>CAIZMD010000584.1 GCA_903933995.1 uncultured Bacteroidota bacterium | reverse complement strand
CAAAAAAGATTTATAAAAAAGGGTTGCTCCATTTTTTGTCTGCATAAATGCTATTGCCAGAGAGGGTTTTCAGAAAAGCAATCAGGTCATTTACTTCTTGGGCAGTTAAGATTAAATGTTGCCCTGCTCCATTGGGAGAAAGTTTTCTATCTAGCGTATTATTGCCTGGTGCTTGGTTTATGTTTCCATAATGACCAATCACTGTTTGAATCCCCACCAAATTTCCGGTATGCATAAAGGGACCGTTTTCAACTCCTGCCAAATTCATTAAATCGCGCAAGCTAGGTGACCTTGTAACGCTTAGGTCTATACCGGTTCCTGCAATGGTTCCAATAATCCCATTATTCCTACTATTTGGGTCAATATCAAATTCAGGTGCTTTATGACATTGGTTACAACCCAATCCGCCGCTGATGCGATTGCTATTGGCGTCAAAAACAGGATTACTTAGATATAAATCTTTACCTGCATTTTCCCTTGCAGTAAAATTGGGAAAAGCAGCCCTGTCATTGTTTACCAAGGTTCTTCCTGCATCAAACTTGCTATCAAAAGATTGTATACTTCTAATAAATTGAGCTAGACATTCCTGTAGTCTTGGTTCAGAAACCTGTTGGTCACCATAAACAGATTGAAACAATTCTTTGTAATAACCAATGCCTGCTAACTTGGTTAAAAGAGTTGCAATATTGGGCCTGCCTTCTAAACCACTAAAACCCATTTCTGCATGGTCTTGAATGGGTTTGGTAGTTTGTATTTCCAGACTAGCAGCGCGTTCATCCCAGAAAAACTTTGGTTCATCAGAAAATCGCGTGTTCACCAAACGCATAGAATGTCTTGCTGTTTTTCCAGTGACAACACCGCTACTAGCACGAGCTGTATCGCCAAATGCAAAAGCTTGTTTGTGACAAGAACCGCAAGAAATGCTATTGTCAATGCTGAGTTGTTTGTCATAAAACAACACCCTACCCAATGTGGCTTTGGCATCGGTAATGGGATTCCCAGTGCCGTTGTCTTTGAGTATATAGGCTGGGATGGATTGCTTACTATAATTGTTCAGACTAGTTAGGTCTATATTGCTGCCAAAAGCCGCTTTAATGGCCGCATAAGGCTCAGCAACAGCAGTTGGTTCTGATTTGGAACAACCCAGAACCAAGGCAGCAATCAACAAGAAACTGTAGGTGATAATTTGTGTCTTTCTCATGGTAAGCATTTTCCTTCTGATGCCAATGGCAAGAACTGGTTTAATGCAAAAAAAGCATTTACCAAATTCTTAACTAATGTCATTTAATTACCAGAGACCAAGAAATGGGTAAGCGCAGTATGAATCACAATATTTTTTCAAAACACAAACTGTTTTCAATACCAATATATTGACCATAATTAGTTGTTCGTAAATAACCTGCTTTAAAATAAAGGGCAATAGCTTCGGGTTGTTTTTGTCCAGTTTCTAAAACGGTTTTAGACATGCCCAATTCCTTTGCCCAGGTTTCCAGTTCAGTGAGTATTTGCAAAGCAATGGATTTGCCCCTTGATGCTGGTGACACATACATTCTTTTTACTTCCATAGCATCAGTGCCAAAAGCCTTGATAGCACCGCATCCTACAGGTTGTTCAGCATCATATGCAATGACACAATGTTGAATTGCATCAATTTTATTAAACTGGGCATAAAACCCATGATCTGCTCCATCCCGAATAGCAAGATCTTGATCCAATAATTGAACCATTGCTCTAAAATCTGGATGACTGCTATCTGATCTAAGTAGACGAATCATGAAATTTCTTTGTATCTCAAATTAATGATTTTGTAAATAGTAACCACCTTAGTAGCTTGAAATAACAAACCCTTCCGAAGAAGGGTTTGTTATTTAACTAAAATTGCAAATGATTAGTTAGTGCCGCTACTTGTCTCAAACAAATTTTTCAAAAAGGTTTGTAGTGCTTCTCCACGAAGATTTTTTCCAATGATTTTTCCCTCTGCATCTAACAAGTAGTTTTGAGGTATTGCTTGAATGCCATAAGCCTTTGAAACTTCATTGTCCCAGTATTTTAAATCGGAAACATGGTTCCATGTTAAACCATCATCGTGAATAGCTTTCATCCAACGCTCCTTTGCGCCGGGTTGATCCAATGAGACACCCAATACGGTAAATCCTTTGTCTTTGTATTTGTGGAAAGCGGAAACTACATTGGGGTTTTCTGCTCTACATGGTCCACACCAACTGGCCCAAAAATCTACCAAAACCACTTTGCCTTTTAATGAAGCCAAGCTGAAAATTTTTCCTGCCGTATCAGCTTGTGAAAAAGGAATAGCATATTGACCTACTTCTAGTTTTTTGGCTAGGGCAATTCTTTCTTCAAAGATTTTACCACTTGGCAGATTTCTAGGTAACGCACCCAATTGTTTGAACGCTGGCTCAGCTGTAACTGGGTTTATGGCATATCCTGCATATTGAGTCAAAGCATAGATGGCTACCGGCGAATTTTTGGTAGCAGGAGCTTTTATAAAACTCAAATAAACCTTTTCTTTTACAATTTTGTCTAATGAATCAATGGATTTTTCAATTAGTTCAGTAGAGACTTTTGCTTTTCTTGCATCACTATATTTGGCATAGAGTGCTGTAAAAGAGGGATCATAAACCGCCGCTTTAGTTTTTAAAGCTGTATAGGATTCGTGAGATTTAGAGCCAGTGACAACACTAGCACTCAAAGAATCTTTTGCTATAACAACAATTTTTCCTGCCTCTAAATAGACACTCAAAAAATCTCTAGCAGATGCTTGTCTGGCTTTTTTACTAGTGTCTGCAGACCTATCAGGAACAACACGTAATTGTGCCAAAATGGGTTCTGACAAGTTTAATTGAAAGGTGGCGGTTTTGGTATTGCGTAAATCAACACTGTCATTAAACCTGAATTTGGTGCTGGTATTGTAATAAGATAAAAAAATCTTAGTCAAGGGTTGTTGAATACTAGTTAGGTCTGCTGTTACGCTAAGATTGGGTTTGGGGGCTGGACTAGTTGTTTGCGCTGCAACCAAGAACACAGTGCTTGCAAAAAACAGGCTGATCAATAATTTTCTTTTCATGAATGCGAATTTGTTGGCCAAGTTAATAAAAGTCTACTAAAATAGTAGGAATAGTTGCAAATTTTTTATTCTTCTTATTGGCAACAAAATTTTTAGGGATGCTTAAGCTGCTGTTTTTTGCAATTTCTGGTAGTAGGTATAGGAAACCATTAAAATAGCTAACACTACCAATGGAACGAATCCTTCATAACCTAAACCGTCAACGGCAAAATGACTGATAGAAGCGAATACAAAATCAAATATAAAACCGGCATAGGCCAATTCTTTTAATTTTTTGGGTATAGCTGGAATAATCAACAATAGGGTTCCCAATACTTTAAAAACTACAAGTGCATTGCCAAAATAGAGTGGGTAGCCTAAATGACTAATGCCTTGTTTGGCTAGTTCAGTTTGAGAAGTCAATGCGGGCATTACACCTTCAAATAAGAATATGAGAATAGTGGTAGACCAATAAATGATTTTGTCTTTTTTCATGATGCTGTTTGTGGGAGGTGATATGAGATTAGAAAATTAAATCCTTTTTCCCAAAACGCAAACTGCTATTTGTAATCTTTGATATTAATAATCTCTTTGCAGAAATCATATTCCTGCAAATCATTACTACTAACAATGATTAGTTTTTCTTTGGCATAGTCTTCTATCAATTGATGATATAAAGCATAGCCTGTTTGGTCTAGATTGGTACAGGGCTCATCTAATAGGATAACAGGTACATCAGCAAAAATAGCTTGTGCAAGTTTTACCCTTTGTCTCATACCACTACTATAAAAACGGATCTGTTTGGTAGCAGCTTTTTCTAAGCCAATAATTTGAAGTATTTCATCAATGCTGATGCCTGCAATCAAGGGCTTGAATTGTGCATGAAAGTGTAAGAACTCTCTTGCAGACATTTCTTCTATTAGTTCTAAATAAGGTGCTACAATGGCTAAGTGTAGGAATACTTGTTCGGGGTCAATGATGCCTTCATTTCTCCATTCCAAACTGCCCTCACTCAATTGTAAACTTCCTGCAATAGCTTGTAACAAAGTGCTTTTACCAGAACCATTGGGGCCCGTTATGGCATAATGGTTGCCAGGTTGAAATAGATAGCTAAAACCTTTGAAAATCCATTCCCTATTAAAGCGTTTGCCAGCGCCAGTTAATTCAATGCCACTTAATTGATGTGTTTTTGCTTTTACTGTGTGCGTTCTCTTAGCCATGTTGGGCAAAGTAAGCAAAGAAAACTGGCAAAAAAAATTCTCAAATAAGGCTCCAGCATTTTGGGTTAGCTACAGATCCCTTAACTTTAACTATTCCACAGAACAATGAATGGCACAATCTAAAAGCATGGAGACCAATTATTTTAAGGATGTTACTTTAATGATTACCCATTACAACAGAAGTAAATCTTTGGAAAGACTGTTATTGTCCTTTGAAGCATTGAACATGCGCTTTGAATCCATTGTTGTGAGCGATGATTGCAGCAAACCAGAGCACCAAACTTATCTTAAAAGCTTGCAAGAAAAACACCCGTTTGAATTGGTAACAGGTCCGGTGAATAAGGGCTTGGGTAATAATTTAAATAAGGGTCAGGATGCAGTGAAAACTGGTTTAACCCTGTATATACAAGAAGATTTTGTACCAGCTGCTGATTTTGCAACCCATTTGGCACATGCTTTAGAAATTATGCATGAAAGGTCAGACATAGATATGGTTAGATTCTATGCCTATTTCAATTACCCATATTTGAAAGATTATAAATACGGGTTCTCAGAAATGCTTTTTGGGTTCTGGAAATTGGGGTATAAGAAATTCTATTATTATAGTGACCATCCCCATTTGAGAAGGTCTAATTTTCTGGAAAAGTTTGGAAGGTATAGGGAGGGGGTAAAAGGTGACGTTACGGAATACAGTATGATGATGTCTTTCTTGCAGAAAAAAGGGAAGGGCATGTTCTATAGGTCTTTTAAGTCTTTGTTAGACCAAGAGAATAGTTCTTCAGAACCAAGTACCATGAAAAGGAATATGTGGAGAGAGAGTGGTAATCCAATTATCAGCCTGATGCGCGAATTGTATAGGCACCTCAAATTCAATTTTGACTATCTGTTTGGGAAATACTAGTCCTCGTCGTTGGCTCCCTTGGTAAAACGCTTGATGATACCCCTACCGCTTTCACGAATAAAAGTAACTATCTCGTCCCTTTCATCGGTAGCAGGAAGTTCTTCTTCAATATATTCCAATGCCTGAGAAGTATTAAAACCTTTGTTATAGATGGTTCTATAAACGTCTAGGATATGGTTGATCTGTTGCAATGGGAATCCCCTTCTTTTTAAACCAACGCTATTCACCCCACCATAACTCAATGGGTTGCGAACGGCCTTAATATAAGGAGGTACGTCTTTGCTTACCAAGGATCCTCCGGCCACAAATGCGTGCTGGCCAATTTGTACAAATTGGTGAACGGCACTAACACCACCAACTACAGCCCAGTCACCCATGGTTACGTGACCAGCTACTTGTACGCTATTACTTAAAATACAATTATTGCCAATGATACAATCATGCGCCAAGTGACTATAAGCCATGATCAAACAGTTATTACCCACTTTGGTCTTGCCCCTATCTTCAGTACCACGGTTAATGGTTACGAATTCACGGATAGTGGTATTGTCACCCACTTCTACCGTTGTTTTCTCGCCGCTAAATTTCAAATCCTGTGGAATGGCACCCAATACTGCTCCAGGAAAAATTCTGCAGTTCTTACCAATCCTAGTGCCATCCATGATGGTCACATTAGAACCAATCCAAGTTCCTTCACCAATTCGTACATCACCATGGATAACAGTAAAAGGGTCGATCTTTACGTTAGGTGCTATCCTTGCGTTGGGGTCGATGTAAGTGTATGGATGTGTCATCCTATCAGTTGGTTTTGCGTTGATCAGTGCATTCATAATGCACTTATGAGTATAAAAAAGATGCCAAAGTTGCTTTGCCCATCACAAAAATAGGGTTATTGGCTTTTTTTTAAGATTTAAGTTCTTTTCACCACTTGGGCAACAAGGTCTGCCTCGGTAGCTACTTTACCACCCACATATACCGTACCCCTCATTTCACAAATACCTCTACGAATGGGTGAAATCAACTCCATTTTCAGGATCATGGTATCACCAGGCACTACTTTTTGCTTGAACTTACAATTGTCAATCTTCAGGAAATAAGTGTCATAATTACCTTCTGGCATGGAATTGATACAAAGAATCCCGCCGGTTTGGGCTAGGGCTTCAATTTGTAACACACCAGGCATTACCGGATTACCCGGAAAATGGCCTTGGAAGAAATATTCGCTAAAAGTAACGTTCTTAACACCAACAATATAGGTATCAGTTAGTTCAATAATCTTGTCTACAAATAAGAAAGGATGTCTGTGCGGCAAGGTCTTTTCAATCTTCTCTAAAGTATAAACTGGCGGTATGGTAGGGTCATAGACCGGCACGTTTTTCACGTGTTTGTTCCGCTTAATATATTGTTTGATTTTCTTAGCAAAATCCACATTGGTGCTATGCCCAGGTCTATTGGCAATGATTCTAGCTTTAATGGGATAACCAATCAGGGCCAAGTCACCCACCACATCCAAGAGCTTGTGTCTGGCTGGTTCATTGGGAAAACGCAATTCAAGGTTGTTTAAATAGCCCTCGCTTTTTACTTCAATTTTCTCACGCTTGAACACTTTGGCCAAACGGGTCATTTCTGCATCAGTAACAGGTTTATCTACTACTACAATAGCATTATTGATATCTCCACCCTTGATTAAGTCATGATCCAATAAAGCTTCCAACTCATGTAAGAAGCAGAAAGTACGGCAGGGTGCAATTTCTGATTTGAATTCTCGAATGGTTTTCAGACCAGCGTGTTGGGTACCCAATACAGGGCTATTAAAGTCAATCAGCGTTGTAATTTGATAGTCCATGGCAGGCAGGGCTACCATTTCTACTCGTTTTTCCTCATCGTAGTGATAAATATTCTCGTCAATGCTGTACCATGCTTTGGCAGCTTCTTGCTCCAAAACACCAGTTTCCTCAATCAATTCAATAAAGGGCATAGAGCTTCCATCCATGATGGGAATCTCAGGACCGTTTAACTCAATCAACACATTGTCTACACCCATACCCACTAGGGCAGCTAATACGTGTTCTACCGTACTTACTTTGGCATCACCTATTTGAAGGGTAGTACCACGGCTGGTATCGGTAACCAAATCACAATCCGCCTTGATAATGGGTTGGTTGGGCATATCAATTCTTTGGAACTGAATTCCAAATCCAGGGTTGGCTGGTTTAAGGGTCATGTCTACCAACACACCTGTATGCAAACCAGTACCACTAATACTAATGGAACTGTTGAGGGTATGTTGTTTGTCAGGGTTAAAATTGATGTCCATATCTTGAATAGGTTATTGGTAGTATTAATCTTGGTTAGGGGCTGCAAAAATACGGATAAAGGATTAATCCGTTTTTTGAGCGCTTTCCAGCTGTTTTTGTAGCAGTTCTGCAACGGTTTTCTCTAATTCCTTTAGCCTTTTTTCCATTTCTGGCAGGTTTCTGGTATGCGCTTGAATCCGCAAAGAATGGGTGAATTCCAAGGCAGGCGTACCATTATGTGTTTTATTGGGAACCTTAATGCTCTTGGTCACCCCGGTTTGACCGGCAATCTTGCTGCCATCGGCAATGACAATATGCCCAGCCGTTCCTACTTGACCTCCAATCATCACGCTATTACCCACTTTGGCGCTACCGCTAATACCAGCTTGAGCGGCAATTACCGTATTGCTACCTATTTCTACATTATGTGCCACCTGAATCAGGTTGTCAAGTTTGGTGCCTTTTCTAATAATGGTAGAACCCATGGTGGCACGGTCAATGGCCGTATTGCTACCAATTTCTACATCGTCTTCAATAATCACATTCCCAATCTGGGGAATTTTATGGTAGGAGCCATCGCTCTGCGGAGCAAAACCAAAGCCATCTCCACCCACAACCGTATTACTATGAATAATGACCCTATTTCCAAGAATACAGTCATGATAAATTTTTACACCTGCGTGCAGGATTACATTGTCACCAATTTGAGAGCCATTGCCAATGACCACACCAGGATAGAGTTTTACGCCATTACCCAACACAACATTTTCTCCAATATGACAAAAAGCTGCTACAAAAACCTGCTCTCCCAGTTTTGCGCTGGGCGATATATAACTTGGTTGCTGTATGCCAACCAATTGTTGAGTCATAATTTCTTGGTATTTAGACAGCAGGATGGCAAAGGCGGAATAAGCATCTGCAACCCTTATCAAAGTGGCCGATGTGGGTTGTTTGAGTTCCAAAGACTCATTGCAAATAATCACAGAAGCCTTGGTCAGATAGAGATACTCCTCGTATTTCGGGTTAGATAAAAAGGATAATTCTCCTTCTTTTGCCTCCTCAATTTTACCAAATGCACCAACGGCAGCTGCAGGGTTGCCCTCTACCTTTCCTTGTATCATTAAAGCAATTTGCGCTGCGGTAAATGTCATGGGCATTTTTTAAAAATTGGGCTGTCTAATTTAAGACAGCATACAAATGTAAAATTTTTTGACAGGAGCAGAAAGGTTTTGCTGGATTAAAGCATTGTCAATCTTTGAGATATCCTTGACCATGCCGTCTTTGAAGAGAATATTGATTCGCTCATCAAGGGTTTGGTACATGGTATTGGATGCTTCTCCCGTAAAACAGAGATAGTGAGCGTCTGCTGGATTGATCCCAAATTTGTTGGCAGCAGCGTCTTGTTTTTCCTTGAGAAATAAGGGTTCAAAATCTTCTGATTGTATTCTTGATTTGTACAATTGCCTATTGAGAAAACGCTTGCAGAGCAAAGAAAGTACGCTGTCTGGGTGTTTGCTCCAGTGTTTAATGGCGTGCATCACGTCATGGTCATCCAAGGAACAAAACTGTTCCAGCGCGTCATGATCCATAACGCCAGAAAAACTGCCTAAGAAAAAATCCAATGCTGTTTGGGTCTGTAAAGCAAGGTCTGATGACTGATAGATTTCTCTAACACGTTCTATGATTTTAACCAGCATTTTTTCTGCAGACAAAACGGTTTTGTGTAAGTAGACCTGCCAATACATTTGTCTGCGGGCTACCAAAAATTTCTCAACGCTATAAATGCCTTTCTCTTCTACCATCAATTGGCCATGGTGTACCACCAACATTTTCAGAATGCGGTCATAACCAATCACACCTTCACTAACCCCAGAATAAAAACTATCTCGGCTTAGATAGTCCATGCGGTCCATGTCTAATTGACCACTGATCAATTGGTGCAAAAATGGCTTGGGATATTTATTGGTAAAAATTTGAATAGCCAAATCCAAAGCCCCATCCATGCCTTGGTTCATTTCTTCCATAATGCGAATAGACAAGGCTTCGTGATGGGTGCCCAAAACCAAGACCTGCTCTAGTGCATGGGAATAAGGACCATGACCAATATCGTGCAACAAAATAGCAGCTTTTACGGCTACCGATTCTGCTTCTGTTATTTCAACACCTTTGGCCCTTAGTTCAGTAACCGCATTGCACATGAGGTGATAAGCACCCAAGGAATGATGCAATCGGGTATGAACGGCACCTGGATACACCAATTGGGCCATGGCCATTTGATGAATGCGCCTTAGGCGTTGGTAATAGGGGTGGGCCAATATGTTAAAGATCAATGGATGGTCAATGGTGATAAAACCATAGACGGGATCATTGATGATTTTTCTTTTAATCTGGTTCATGCTGTTGCTGAATTGTTAAATCAACTCCTTAGGCTGTCTGCAAAAGTACAAATACCCTGACGAATCAAAAGATTCAAATAGTTTTAGGGCCACTTAATAAAATAATTTTACTCAATACGTTTGGATTATGTCGGTAGCAAAGATACTCTGGGTAGATGATGAGATTGAAAGTCTGCAGTCTCAAAAAATGTTTTTAGAACATAAGGGATATGAAGTGGTGACCATGACCAATGGTTTTGACGCGTTGGAATATGTAAAATCCAATTATGTAGACGTGGTACTCATGGATGAGTCCATGCCCGGGATTACCGGTCTAGAAACCCTAACCAGAATCAAAGCCATCAATAGGCAATTGCCCATTGTTTTGATTACCAAGAATGAAACAGAGAACCTGATGGATGAAGCCATTGGAAGTCAGATCAGCGATTATTTGATAAAGCCAGTGAATCCCAATCAAGTCTTGTTGAGTTTAAAAAAACTCATTGACAATAAACGATTGGTAGCAGAAAAAACTACTACTTCTTATCAGCAGAATTTTAGGGAATTATTCATGGCCCTTAGTGACAATCCTAACCATCATGAGTGGATGGAAATTTACAAGCGCTTGGTGCACTGGGAACTGGAAATGGAAAAGAGTGATAGTCCAGAAATGCAGGAAGTTTTTAATACCCAAAAACAAGAAGCCAATACAGCTTTTTTCAAGTTTATTTCCAAAAACTATGCTTCTTGGGTAAACCCCAAATCGGCCGATTCACCCATCATGAGTCATCACTTGTTTCAGTTCAAAGTATTGCCCCATGCAGAGCCCGGAACCCCACTGTTTTTCATACTCATAGACAATTTGCGTTTTGACCAGTGGAAAGCTATTGAACCCATATTTGCAGAAAATTTTCGCATTCAAGAAGAGGAATCTTTTTATAGTATTTTACCCACGGCCACACAGTATTGTAGGAACGCCATTTTTGCAGGTATGATGCCCCTTGAAATTGAAAAACAATTTCCAGGTCTTTGGAAAAATGACGAAGAAGAAGGCGGAAAAAATTTACACGAAGAAGACTTTTTTAGGGCCCAGCTAAAGCGATTGAAAAAAGAACATTTGAAATTTAGCTATCATAAAATTGTGAACCACCAAGATGGCCAACAATTGGTCAATAATATTCACAATCTGTTGCAGAACGATATTAATGTGATTGTCTACAATTTTGTAGACATGCTCTCACACGCTAGAACAGAAATGGAAGTGTTGAAAGAACTGGCCAGTGATGAAGTAAGCTATAGAAGCATTACACGCAGTTGGTTTGAACACAGTCCTTTGAATCAGGCATTAAAAAGAATTGCGGATAAAAAATTGAAATTGGTCTTGGCCACAGACCATGGATCCGTGCGGGTAAAAACGCCCCATAAAGTGATTGGGGACAAGCAAACCACCACCAATTTGCGGTATAAACATGGGCGTAACCTGAATTTTGAACCCAGGGATGTTTTGGCCTTTAAAGATCCCAAAGAAGCGGGATTACCCATTCCAACCATCAATTCCAGCTTTATTTTTGCCAAGGAAGACGGATTTCTCTGCTATCCCAACAATTACAACCACTACGTCAACTATTATAAGAATACATTCCAGCACGGAGGAGTTAGTTTAGAGGAAATGATTGTCCCGGTCATCAAAATGGAGAGTAAATAAGCCAGGCCAATAATTTGCCACCGGTTGTGGATAACTGAAAGCCTTTGGCAGCAGGCACTGACTTATTTTTGAACTAGCCTGATTTAAGGGTTAAGGAGAAAACTATGAAATACACACAATCAACGGTTGACAAACTGGAAGACATACTTGGTGAATCCTCCTATGTGGTTAGATATGAGCGTGGTACTTTCCAAAGCGGCTGGTGTTTACTAGAAGCACGCAAAGTAGTGGTACTGAATAAGTTCCTCAATACAGAAGGAAGAATCAACACTTTGATAGAATTGATTCCCCAATTAAATATTGACTACGATAAACTCACTTTAGAATCTCAGAAGCTCTATGACTCTTTGATTAAGCAGTCTGCAGTTATTGAAGAATAAGGTCAGTCACCTAAATTATTTCAGCTATTTATAAAGCTGCAGATTATGGTTTAGATTTGTTCTATGTCTATTCCTTCTCTGCACATACAATTTTTGGGAACAGGTACTAGTACCGGAATCCCCATGATTGGATGTGATTGTACGGTTTGTACTTCTAAGAATCCCAAGGATAATCGTTTAAGAAGCAGCATCTTGGTGCAATCAAACAAAACCAGTTTGATTGTAGACACAACCCCAGATTTTAGATACCAAATGTTGCGCACCCACACGCGCAGACTAGACGCGGTATTATTTACACATCCGCATAAAGACCATATGGCTGGTCTGGACGATATCCGAGCTTTTAATTTCTTTAGTCAAAAAGCCATGGATATTTACGCCAATTCTCTTACAGAAGAAGCCGTAAAAAGAGATTTTTATTATGCATTTGCAGACAAGAAATATCCTGGTGTGCCAGAGCTGAACCTGATTACTATTGACGAAAATCCCTTTGTCATTGGAGATATTCCGGTGCAACCCATTTTAGTGTATCACCACAAAATGCCCGTTTTTGGTTTTAGGTTTGGAGACTTTACTTATATCACAGATGCCAATAGAATTGAAGAAGATCAGAAGGCGCTGATCAGGGGTTCAAAAGTCTTGGTTTTAAATGCCCTTAGAAAAGAAGCCCATATTTCTCATTTTACCCTGCAAGAAGCAGTTGATCTGGCAAATGAATTAGAAATTCCAGAAGTGTATTTTACCCATATTAGTCATCAGTTGGGTTTGAATGACACCATTAATCAAGAACTTCCTCCCCATATACAATTGGCCTATGATGGCCTAGAACTGCGTTTGTAACCCTTTTTTAAAAAGGGACATATGGAAAAACTGAAATCTTTTTTCAGGTTCACCAGTAGAGAAAGACTGGCAATCCTGCTATTGTGTTTATTGATGGTGCTGTTTTGGACTTTACCGCTGTTTTTTCCAGAAAAACCGCTCAAGATATCTTTGCCCCAACCCCAAGCATCTCAAGCTAATCCATCAAGGGCTAATAGTTATGCCTACGGCGATGCGGCAGCTACAAACAATACATCTGGATCAGGAATAGCAAGACCCGATCATAACCGTTTTTCAAGTGATGCCCCTACCAGGGTGGCGCATTATTTTCCTTTTGATCCTAATACCATTAGCCAAGCGAAATGGCAGGAACTGGGACTTAGGGATAAGACCATTTTGACTATTCAGCACTATCTACAAAAAGGAGGTAGGTTTAGAAAACCAGAAGACCTGCGCAAGATTTGGGGATTAAAACCAACAGAAGCAGATTTGCTGATTCCATATGTACAAATTCCAGCAGCCATCGCCGAAGGCAAAAAAGAAACACTGGTTTGGAAAGCCGCACCTGTTCAGGATAGTGTCAAGATAAAGCCTCATAAAAATTGGAACCTCCCGCCCATTGACATTAATTTAGCAGACACGGAAGCTTGGATGAAATTTCCTGGTATTGGAGAAGTATTGGCAGCAAGAATTGTCAAGTTCAGAGACAAGATGGGGGGCTTCCAATCCATTGATCAGGTAGGCAAAACCTATGGTATTAAGGATTCCCTTTTTCAATTAATGAAGCCATTTTTGACGCTGAATCAGGGCCCCGAAAAAAAAGATTAAAAATTTGGGTGGAAATAAAAATCCCCTACATTTGCATCGAAAACTAACTAACGCTAGTTTATTTTTCAGAAGGTTGCCGGATAACGATTGCTTGGTTTCGGCAACCTTCATCTATTTTAAAACCAGTCCATGAACTTTGCCGCAACAGAAATCACCCAACAAGTGGCAATTACTGCCCGAGATTTTGCCAAAAAGCATATTGCTCCCCATGTAATGGAATGGGATGAGTCCCAAACATTTCCAGTAAGCCTATTTCATGAAATGGGTAAACTAGGTCTAATGGGTATGCTGGTTCCCCATGAATATGGTGGTGCGGGTCTGAGCTATTTTGAATACAATGTAGCCATTCAAGAAATTGCCAAGGTTTGTGGTTCCATTGGCTTGAGTATGGCGGCCCATAATTCATTGTGTACCAACCATATCCTTAGTTTTGGAACAGAGGAACAAAAAACAAACTGGTTGCCCAAATTGGCAAGCGGTGAGTGGATTGGTGCCTGGGGATTAACTGAACCCAATACGGGTAGTGATGCTGGAAACATGCAAACTACTGCTGTTAAAGACGGGGATGATTGGGTGTTGAATGGTACCAAATGCTGGATTACCCATGGCTTGTCAGGAAATTTGGCAGTTGTCATTTGCAGAACTGGAGAACCTAGAACTAGTGGAAATGCTACGGCTTTTGTGGTAGATAGGGGTAGACCAGGTTTTCAAGCAGGCAAAAAAGAAAACAAATTGGGGATGCGCGCCAGTGAAACCACAGAAATGATTTTCACGGATTGCAGAATTCCAGATAGTCATCGTTTGGGCCCAGTGGGCGATGGATTTAGACAGTCCTTAAAAATCTTAGACGGAGGTAGAATTTCTATTGCTGCCTTGGCTTTGGGTATTGCCAAAGGAGCTTATGAAGCGGCTTTAAAATACGCACAAGAACGTCATCAGTTTGACAAGCCCATTAGTTCTTTTCAAGGCATTAGTTTTAAGTTGGCCGATATGGCAACTGAGATCATGGCTTCGGAATTGCTCATAGCCCAATGCTGTGACCTAAAACAGCGGCATCTACCAGTTACCAAAGAAGGTGCCATGGCCAAATACCAAGCCAGTGAAGCAGCTGTAAAAATTGCCAATGATGCGGTTCAAATATTTGGTGGTTATGGTTATACCAAAGACTTTCCGGTTGAGAAGTTTTATAGGGATGCCAAACTCTGTACCATTGGAGAAGGAACTTCTGAAATTCAGAAACTGGTGATAGCCAGAGAAATTTTACAATAGTTGCATAATTCCATCAAGCTGTTTACTTGAGTTGGTTGTATTTGAAAGTTGAGTATCTTAGCGGCTAAGCAATTTTTTGATGAGAAACCGCAGGGTACATTTACTGGTCCTATTGGCAATGATTCCCTGCCTGCTGTTTGCCCAAAAAGGAGAACAATTAGAAGCCAGCAATGATACCATTTTCCATTTTATTGATTCTCTAAACCAAGCCGCTTTTAATATGAAGCGTTCTAAAGTGAACCAAGCACTAAAGTTGCTTGATTCTACTAAGAACCTTTCTATGCGGTTCCAATATCATCAGGGGTTATCAACTGCTTATTTTTATGAAGCGGGTATTTATCAACAGAATGGGTTTTCCAAACGAGCTTTGGGTATTTACCAAATGGCTTTGGAAAATAGTAGTCTTCATGAAGACAGCATCAATTTGGTGCGGATCAATAATCAATTAGCCGGGTATTATGCAGAAGAAGGCAAATTAGACGAGGCATTGCGCATTAGTACGGAATCTCTAGAAATCTCTATTAGAAAAGGCAACAAAAAAGAAATTGCCAATATCAAGAACAGTATTGGTCTGATTGAAACCAAGCGTAAAAATTATCCAAGGGCAGAATCCTTGTTAAAAGAAGCCTTACAGATTAGCTTGAAAGAGAAATATGTGTATGGTCAGAAAAAAGCATTTTATAACCTTGGATTATTGGCAAGGGTTAAGAATGATACAGCCACAGCAAGGGCTTATTTTCAGAATTCTCTATCTCTAGACATGTTGTTGAATGACCATTATGGAATGGCTTCTAATAATATTCAATTGGCAGAAATATTGGTGCAACAACAAAGAAATACTGAAGCTATTGAACTAGCCAAATCGGCTTATTCCTGTGCGGTGTTATCTGGGGCGTATAATTTGATGACCAAGACAGCCACGCTGATTAGACAACAGTACCAGCGTTCGGGAGACTTACCACATACTTCTGCTTGGCAGGATACTTTAATTAGTGTGTTGGTTACCAAGAATGAAAATGAAACCCAGTACGCCAGTAATTTTATTGAAATTGTAAAGGACAAAGAGTTACAGAAATTAACAGCAGAAAGCGAAAAAGAAAAAGCCAATAAAAGAGCCAGTGGTCAATTACTGGTTATTGCAGTAGGTAGTCTTATGTTGGTGGTCATGGCCCTGTTGGTAATTTTTACTTTTATTAGTTATCGTAAGCAGAAATACCTTTCTCAGCGATTGACAAAACAAAATGCCATCATTGAAGAAAATGCTTCTTCGCTGGATAAATTGAACAAAGAAATTTATTCCAAAAACCAATTGTTGGAAGAAGATAATCGGACCAAGGATAAATTGTTGTCCATTATTTCTCATGACTTACGTAATCCTATTACCAATACACAAACCATTTTATCCCTGATTAACAAAGGGGCTCTTACCGAGGAAG
This sequence comes from uncultured Bacteroidota bacterium, assembly GCA_903933995.1. Classification (GTDB taxonomy): domain Bacteria; phylum Bacteroidota; class Bacteroidia; order Chitinophagales; family Chitinophagaceae; genus Sediminibacterium. The sequence continues at coordinate 6,551 of CAIZMD010000584.1, read as the reverse complement.
AATCCAAGACTTTGTTAGAGCAATTAGAGACCCAGTATATTAATACTACTGGTTTACTGGATAATTTATTGGGTTGGTTAAAGAGTCAGATTACGGGTAAGGAATTGGAGAAATCTGATATCAATGTATACGAGTTAATGAACGGCATGCACTTAGAGCAAAAGATTGCACTGATGCGCAAACGAATCAAGTTCATCAACAATACTTCTTCTGATTGCAATATCATGGCGGAAAAAGAAATGATTAAAATTATTTTCCGTAACCTGATTACCAATGCCATTAAATTCACCCCACTTGACGGTAGAATTGAAATCAGCTTTGCACAGGATGATACACATTCCTATGTTCACATCAAGGATTCTGGAATTGGGATGAGTGAAGAGATCTTACAAAAAGTAAATGCACAGAAATACTTTACTAGAACTGGAACCCTTCAAGAAAAGGGTAGTGGATTTGGTCTAATACTTTGTAGAGACCTCTTACAAAAACAAGGTGGTGTACTTTTGATTGAGAGTGCAAAAGGAGAGGGCAGTACTTTTACAGTGAAACTGCCCAATTAATTAGTCTTCCTTATTTCCTGCAGAAAAAATTTGGTCAACCGCTCCGCCCAACATCGGAAATTTTCTTTTACAAATGCTGCAATAGTGGTTACGGCTTGTCCAGCTTGCTCTGGGCTAAGGTTTGCTTCTTTAACTAGACGTTCAATCAGTTCGTTCATGATGGTTGTTTTTCGCTTTTATCTTGAGCGCAAGTTAGGTTAGGTGCAAAAAAAAACAGTGGGAACTTATGCCCACTGTTTTCAAAAAATGTGTGTTTTGATTAAGCCACTTTCAAAACAGAAAGTTTACTCTTGCTAAACATACTTTCTGCATAGTCCAATGTTATATTCAATACCGTGGTTTCTGTACCTGGTAATTCAAACATAGCGTCAGTTAGAATACTCTCACAAATGCTTCTTAAACCACGGGCGCCTAATTTGTATTCCAAAGCCTTGTCTACCATAAAGTCCAAAACAGCTTCTTCAACCGTTAAGGCAATTCCTTCCAGTTCAAACAAACGGGTGTATTGTTTCATCAAAGCATTCTTGGGTTTGGTCAAAATGCTTCTTAAGGTTTCTTTGTCCAATGGGTTCAAATGAGTAACAACGGGCAAACGACCAAGCAATTCAGGAATTAAACCAAAAGATTTTAAATCCGTAGCATTGATGAATTGCAAGAGATTCTTGCGTTGGTGTTCCTGTTCATCTTTGTTTACGCTAAATCCAATGGCATTGGTATTGATTCTGCGGGCAATCACTTTGTCAATGCCATCAAATGCACCACCACAGATAAATAGAATATTCTTGGTGTCTACTTTGATCATTTTCTGTTCAGGGTGCTTGCGACCACCTTGTGGTGGAACCAACACTTCTGTACCTTCTAACATTTTCAATAAACCCTGTTGCACACCCTCTCCACTTACGTCACGCGTAATAGATGGGTTATCGCCTTTACGGGCTATCTTATCAATCTCGTCTACATAAACAATCCCTCTTTCAGCAGAAGCCACGTCATAATTACAGTTTTGTAATAAACGGGTTAGCATGCTCTCCACGTCTTCACCCACATAACCAGCTTCTGTAAAAACAGTAGCGTCTACAATGGCAAAGGGTACATTTAATAATCGAGCAATGGATTTGGCCAATAAGGTTTTACCAGTACCAGTTTCACCCACCATGATGATATTGCTTTTTTCAATTTCAATATCATCAGGTTGTACTTTCTGTACAATTCTTTTAAAGTGGTTGTAAACGGCAACAGACAATACTTTTTTAGCATCATCCTGACCAATCACATATTCATCCAAGAATTTTTTAATCTCAGCAGGTCTGCGAACACTCAATTTAAAATTGCTGTTGCCACCAACGCCACCTTCATTCTTCAGGTTTAATTCTTGCACAATAATTTCCTGTGCATGTTCTACGCAGTTCTCGCAGATATGCCCCTCCTGTCCTGCAATCAGGATCTTCACTTCGTCGCGGCTTCTGCCACAGAAGGAACAGTGTAATTGCGCTTGTTTAGCCATAAAAAGGATTTGACCCAAAACATCAGACAGTAAAACCTAGTTTTCTGTTGCCTTAGGGGATGCAAATGTACCACAGTTCCCCGTTTTTAGGGAAAAAACTAGTACAAATGAAATAATTTCAATATTTATTGAGCCTGACTGCTTAGATTTTTTCCAAAATCTGGTCTACTATGCCATAAGCCACAGCTTCTTTGGCATCCATCCAATAATCGCGGTCAAAGTCGGCCATAACCTGGTCAACGGTCTTGCCACAATTTTCGGCTAGGATTTTAGCACCCAATTCCTTGGTTTTGCGAATCTGATTGGCTTGAATTTCAATGTCAGCAGAAGTGGCTTGAAAATAACCACCCAAACTTGGTTGGTGAATCATCACTTCTCCATGTGGATAGATACATCTTTTGCCCTTGGTTCCTGCACTCAACAAAATAGAACCCATACTAGCCGCCAAGCCCATACAAATGGTGGTTACTGGGCTGCTGATCAGTTTCATGGTATCGTACATAACCATACCACTGGTGACTACGCCACCCGGGCTATTGATATAAAACTTAATTTCTTCGCCTGGTTTGTCAGCGTCTAATAAGAGTAATTTGCTCACAATGTCACGGGCAGATTTGTCATCTACCACGCCCCATAAATAAACGGCCCTTCTCTCAAAAAAGAGTTTCTCCATTTTCTTGAGCATCACGCCACCCATTGGTTCCTGTTTTTCCTCTTTTGGTTCATCCGCTTCCTCGTCTTCCATTAGGTAAGGGTTGATAATATATTTTGACTGGATCATTGTCTAAAATTTTACGGTTAATTAGTCTTTACGCTGTTTTCTAGGGTTGGTTAACAATACTTCGTCTACCAGACCATATTCTTTAGCCTCAATGGCTTTCATCCAAAAATCCCTATCGCAATCTGCTGCCACCACTTCAATAGATTTATTGGTGTGTTCGGCAATTACCTCGTACAATTCTGTTTTCAGCTTTTTGATTTCACGAGCAGTAATTTCAATATCAGTTGCCTGACCACCAATAGCTCCACTTGGTTGGTGTAACATGATACGGCTATGTTTTAAAGCAGTACGCTTTCCTTGAACTCCAGCGCAAAGTAAAACAGCACCCATACTGGCAGCAATACCGGTACAAATGGTGGCTACATCTGGGCTAATAAATTGCATGGTATCATAAATACCCAAACCTGCGTAAACACTGCCTCCTGGGCTATTGATATACATTTGAATATCCCTACTGCGGTCAACACTTTCTAAGAACAATAATTGTGCTGTAACAATATTGGCTACATAGTCATTAATGCCTTCTCCCAAAAAGATAATCCTATCCATCATCAAACGGCTAAACACGTCCATACTGGCCACGTTCATAGGGCGTTCTTCAATAATATAAGGCGTCAGGTTGGTCACACCATGCAATCCGTGTTGTTGGTAATTGTGCAGGGTGGCACTGCTAATGCCACGATGTTTCACTGCGTATTGTTCAAACTCTTTTCCTAGGTTCATATAAGACTGTTTTCGCTTTGAAGATAAGTGTTTTGCCTTTTCATTCTATTGGGATTCTTCAAATACTGTGCAAACTTGGTTTCAACGACAATCAGTCAGTTGATTTTCCCAGATTTTGCGATAAATGGCAAAAAAAAGGGCAATCTTCAAAAGACTGCCCCTTTTCAGGTATTTTTTCTTTCATCCCAGTTTTCTCTTCTTCTTCCTACTCTTCACTTTCCTCCCCTCTCTTCACTCTTCACTCTTCACTCTTCACTTTCCTCTCTTAGTGGTGGTGGGGATGCAATTTCTCTGCAAAAGCTTCCATGCTAATGGCTTCGTCTGTTGCAGCAACCTGTGTTTCAAGTGTGCTAAACAATTTGTCAGCGCTAATACGGTGGTAGCTATCTTCTACAAATTTCTTGTCCTGCATCATGCGGTTGGCATAATCGTCTACCCACTGTTGGTTATCGCCCAAAGCACCTAATTGGCCACCCATATAGCTGAACAATTGCATTTTAGCAAATTCACGGATATCTTCAGGAAGTACTTCAATCTTGTTGTCAGTAACCAATTTACTGCTGATCAGGGTCCATTTTAATTGGTTTACAAAACCAGGATAGTCAGCTTCTGCCTCTTCGGCAGTTTTTGGTTTGTCACCGCCAATCTGTAACCAACGCTTTAAGAAAGTTTCAGGGAATTCCATGCTGGTATTGTCTAACAAATGGTGGTAAATCTGATCGTGGATCTGATTACGGGTTTGTTGGGCAAAATGGGTTTCAATTTCAGCTTTCACAGCAGCACGGAAATCTGCTTCGGTAGTGATTTCGTTGTTAGGATATACGGTAGCAAAGAAAGTAGCATCCAATGCAGCTTTTTCAACAAAACCAATCTTGGTGATGGTCATTTTGAAAGTCTTGTCTGCACTACCAGCTTCGTCTTTGTTCAAACCAAGGTCAGAAAGAACTACTTCTCTTTCCTTGTCTTCAAAAGCGCTAGCCAAATGAACGTCAACTACATCGTCTTTTTTCTTACCAATCAATTGAGCCCTAAATGCAGGAGCAAAATACTTTACCAATAAGCTATTAGCTTTGTTAATGCCGCCTTCTAGCATATTGCCATCAGCGTCTAATTCGGTAAAAGTTACGTTTAACACATGGTCTTCAGAGCTAGCAGTTTCTGGCTCGGTCATATTACCATTGCGTGTTTGCAATCTTTCAACTTCTTCATTCAACATCTCATCAGTAACAATCACATTGTATTTAGTTACTTTAATATTAGATGCATTCACATCAAATTCTGGTTTTAAACCAACTTCAAATGCAAAATCTACTTCACCAGGATTGTTCATATCCAGTTTTGTGCCTTCATTTTCCAAAGGAACAGGTTGCGCAAAAATGTCCAATTGCTCCTTGTTTAGGTATTGGTTCATTTCTTTTTCAACTGTTTTCAACACTTCGTCTTGAAATATACTTGGACCATGCATTTTCTTTACCAAACCTGCAGGCACCATTCCTTTACGGAATCCGGGGATATTGGCAGTTTTAGCAAAGGTTTTGAGGGTTTTCTCAAAATTGCCAAAATAGTCTTCCTTGTTCAACTTCACAATGAGCTTGTCATGCAGCAAGCCAATATTCTCGCGGGTTATTGTAGCCATAGTTGTGTTTTTTATTCTTGTTTTTTTGGGTTGCAAAGGTAAGGGATTGACCTAAATGCTGTTCATAGATTCTATATAGTAGTGCTAAAATTGGCTTATGTAAAATCAAATTATTGATTATCAATAAGTTAAGAAGAGAACCGAGCCTGCGGCGATGGCTTTAAATAGATAGGAAATGGCCCAAAAAAAAGAAAGACGTGAAAATCACGTCTTTCTAAACAGTGCGGATGACAGGGGTCGAACCTGCATGCCTCACGGCGCTAGATCCTAAGTCTAGTGCGTCTGCCAATTTCGCCACATCCGCATCAATGGTGCTCTTAATAACTGAGGTCTTAGGAATCCTAACAGTCAAGCGAGCGCAAAAGTAGGGGTTTTGTGTAAATGCTGCAAGAGTTTACAAAATTACGCTGCTGAATTGCAAAATTTCTTATAACCCTATACAAAAGCAACATGTGCGCTTATGAATCGTTTATTTAAATGTCTATTTGTAACTCCAAGGCTTTTCAGAGAAGCATTAACCAACATAAACATGATTTTAGTCAGTTTATAAACTGAGATGAATCATTTAACAAATTGATTACTATCATCCTTTGTGCTTTTTCGCTGTTTTAACTTTGTTCTATCATCTGGTGATAATAAGAACAGCATTTTTTAAACCCACATAAAAAACAAACATGAAAAATCCAACAAAATTCCTCAAACCAGGTCTGCTAGCACTGGTTTTGATGTTCACAATGGGTGCTTTTGCACAAGTAAAGTACAGTAGTAAAAATGGTTTGAATCTGGTAGTGAGTGGTACCTCTACTTTGCATGACTGGGATATGAAATCTAGTCAAGGTAGTTTTGAAGCAAGTTTTGCCTTCAATGCAACTGGAGCTGTTACCGGAATCACTGGACTAAGTTTCACAACTCCAGCTTCTGCACTTAAAAGTGGTAAAGACGCCATGGATAAAAATGCCTATAAAGCATTAAAAGTTGACAAAAATCCAAACATTAGTTTCACTGCATCTTCTGCTACGGTTACCTCTGTTAATGCCACAGACTTTACTGTAAAAGCAGTAGGTAAATTAACAATTGCAGGTGCTCCTTTAGATGCTGAAATTGTAGCTACTGGAAAATTGAATGCAGATAAAACAATCACTGTAACTGGTGCCAAAAATATCAGTATGAAAGAATTTGGAATGACTCCTCCAAGTTTCATGATGGGAACTATCAAAACTGGTAATGACGTTACTTTAAAGTTTGACTTAAAATTGACCAAATAATATAAAAATCCACAACACACTATTATCAACCTAAAACTTTATTTATGAAAATTCAAATGAACAGGTTAAAAATTGCAGTACT
>CAIZMD010000583.1 GCA_903933995.1 uncultured Bacteroidota bacterium | reverse complement strand
CATTGTGGTTGTGATCTTTGGATGTCAAAATCGCTTTAGCAAAATAAGTTTTACTTTACTATAAACAAAAGACCCGATTCAATGAATCGGGTCTTTTTATGCATGTCTTTTACTAATTTGAATTACCACTTATCAACTTCCTCGTTGGCAGTTGGATTATTGAACACAATTGGCGCTTCTTCAACTGGAGCTGCAACTGCAATTGTTTCTGCTGCAGTTTCAACCACAGGTTCTGCTTCTGCTGCAACAACTTGTGCAACTGGTGCAGATTCTTGTTCATATTCTCCACCCTCTTCCCCTTCAGGATATTCATGGTTAAATGCGTCAAAATCAAAATCAGGCATCAGGTCTGTTTTCACATAATCCACGGCTTCTGCCAACGCCTTGATAAACTTGTTAAAATCTTCTTTGTAAAGGAAAATCTTGTGTCGGTCATAACCATTATTGTCAAAGCGCTTACGGCTTTCAGTAATGGTCAGGAAATAGTCGTTTCCTCTAGTAGCCCTCACATCAAAAAAATAGGTCCTTCTCTTTCCCGCCCTGATACGTTTGCTGTAAACGCTATCCATTTTTTTCTCGTTGTTCTCGTACGACACAGTTGATTTGGTTTAAGTTGCGTAATCTATTAAGTGTCACAAATATAGGGATGTTTCAGAATTACCAAAATTTTGCCAAGATAGTTTTAAACTGCCCCTGCATCCTCTTGCATCAACTGCATTTTGTACAATTCTGCATAATAACCATTGGCCTGTATCAATGCTTCATGTGTACCATTTTCTATAATTTGGCCCTCTTCCAATACAATGATATTATCAAATCTAAAGCTGGAAAATATTCTATGTGTGATTACAATGGCTGTTTTCTCTTTTAAATATCCATATAAATTACTTAAGATTTCGTGTTCTGTTTTGGCATCAACAGCACTCAAACAATCGTCAAATACAATGATTTCAGGTGTCTGAATCAGTGCCCGAGCAATAGAAATTCTTTGTTTCTGACCACCACTTAATGTAACCCCTCTTTCACCAATCATGGTATCATAGCCCTTATCAAATCCTAGAATTTCTTGGTGTACGTTAGCAGACCTTGCGGCTTGCTCTACCCTTTCTTGATTTGCCAATTCTGATAATCCAAAACTAATATTGTCTGTGACCGTATCGCTAAAAAGAAACACATCTTGTTGAACATAACTAATCTGCTCTCTTAAAGTGGTCAAATCCATTTTCCGAATATCGTTCCCACCAATCAATATTCTCCCAGTTCCTGGATCATAGAACCTTAAAAGCAGCTGGGCCAAACTGGTTTTACCACTTCCGGTTCTACCCAAGACCAGTAACTTCTCCCCTTTTTTAACATGCAGGTTTAAATTTTTAATAGCATGAATACCCGTATGGGGATAGGTAAAATCTACCGATTCAAACTGTATATCACCACTTATTTGATCTGCCCCTTTTTCTTTGGTATTCCGGATTACTGGCTCGGTTTTTAAAAATTCATTTAAGCGTTTTTGAGAAGCTGCCGCCCTTTGAATCATACTAGCTGTCCAACCAATGGCACTAACAGGGAAAGTGAGCATATTGATATAGATTACAAACTCTACAATCAATCCAACTTTGCTGGGATCTTCCAAAGCTTGCAATCCTCCAATACAAATAGTACAAAGTGTGCTGAGACCAATCATCAAAGCCATGCTTGGAAAATAAATAGATTCCACTTTGGCCAAACCAACGGCTTGTATCCGATAGTCCTCGCTATTTTTCTTAAAAAAGCCCATCATGGCTTTTTCTTGTACAAATGATTTAATTACTCGAATACCTGAATAGGATTCTTGGGCATTGGTTGTTAGGTCAGATAATAAAGCCTGTATTTTCTCGCTTTTCTTATTAATCACACTATTTACTAGGTAAATGGTAATGGCTAAAATGGGCAAAGGTGCCAAAACATATAAAGTGAGCATGGCGTCTTTGCGCAACATACTTACCACGCAAAAGCCAATCAGTGCCACCAAGTTAATCAAGTACATGACTGCTGGCCCAGTATACATTCTAACCCTACTTACGTCTTCTGCCATTCGGTTCATTAAATCACCGGTAGTATTTTCCTTGTAAAACTGGGTATCCAATTGTTGGTAGTGCTGAAAAATCTCATTTTTCTGGTCAAACTCAATATGCCTACTCATGACAATGATGGTTTGACGCATAAAGAACATAAGAATTCCCCTTAAAATGGCCAACCCTAAGATGGTCAAACTGCAGATGGCCACCAAACTTCCAAAATCAAATGAGCGGTTTTCAATATTCCGTATAAAAAAGTCTACCACTAAGTCATGATTAGGTTTTCTTACCACTTGTTTGGCGCCAGGTAAGTGTTGTTGTACCAAATTGACAACATAGCCAGTAATTTGTGGGGCTAATACTGCAAAATAGTTGGCAAGCACAACAAAAATCATCCCAATAAAGAACCGATAACGGTATTTCCAGAAATAGTGATTGACAGCAGAGAGATGTTTCAAAACGATGGGTTTGGCCCAAAGGTAACAAACAATGCAACCCTGAATAAGATTTCCAGAGACTGTTGAAAAAACTATGATAAAAATCATATCGCAATGTGCGGAATATCAATGTTTGTAGTAAATTGAAAGCACTAACTTCATGCCTGCAAAATAACATTATGGGTGCTGCTTATTTGATTGTTCTAATCGCTGCCGCTATTGCATTTTCTGCTGGTGGTATTTTAATTGCAAAGATTTTTGTTAAAGGAACCAAGAACCCCCAAAAGGGTCAGGCTTATGAGTGCGGAATTCCTTCTGAAGGATCCCCTTGGAACCAATTCAATGTGGGTTATTACCTTTTTGCATTGATCTTCCTCATTTTTGATGTGGAACTAGTCTTTATGTATCCTTGGGCCGTAGTGGTAAAAGAACTGGGTATGTCAGCACTTTTTGAAATTATCGTTTTCATGTTTATCCTATTTATGGGCTTTTTATATGCTCATAAAAAAGGCGCTTTAAAATGGATTTAATCAACTAATTCTAAACAACCTTATCATATTTATATGGGTGTACCTGAAAATAATGCAGTAGGATTTCCTGGACAAATTCACGAAACAGCTGGAGGTGGAATTGTTTTGAGCAAATTGGATGATGTGATTAATTGGGCCAGATCCAATTCACTTTGGCCACTTACATTTGCTACCAGTTGTTGTGGAATTGAAATGATGGCTGTAGCATCTGCCAAATATGACTTTTCCAGATTTGGTTTTGAAGTAGCAAGGGCTACTCCAAGACAAGCGGATGTGATCATTATTGCTGGAACCATTGTTAACAAAATGGCTCCGGTTTTAAAACGATTGTATGATCAAATGGCCGATCCCAAATATGTGATTGCCATGGGTGCCTGTGCCATTAGTGGAGGCCCTTTTTTTTATAACACCTATTCAGTGGTGAAAGGTGCCGATCACGTAATTCCAGTTGACGTTTACATTCCCGGATGTCCTCCAAGACCAGAGGCTTTATTGCATGCTTTGATCAGTTTGCAAGAAAAAATCAAGTCAGGCATGACTAGAGAACAAATGAAACAGTTACCCTAAACAT
>CAIZMD010000582.1 GCA_903933995.1 uncultured Bacteroidota bacterium | reverse complement strand
GGGCAAACCGTTATGATGATTGGCCAACAGAAAGGAATCAATACCAAAATGCGTCAGTTGCGCAATTTTGGTATGGCAAACCCAGAGGGATATAGAAAGGCTTTGCGCTTGATGCGTTTGGCGGAGAAATTTAATAAACCGGTTATTTGTTTAATAGATACCCCCGGTGCATTTCCTGGCTTAGAAGCAGAAGAGCGTGGGCAGGGAGAAGCCATTGCTAGGAATATCTATGAAATGATTCGATTAAAAGTACCCATTGTCATTGTGATTATTGGTGAAGGCGCCAGTGGTGGAGCATTAGGGATTGGTGTAGGTGATAAAACCTTGATGATGGAGAATACTTGGTACACGGTGATTTCTCCTGAAAGTTGTAGTTCTATATTGTGGCGTAGCTGGGATAAAAAAGAAACTGCGGCCGAACAATTAAAACTCACACCTACTGATATGAAAGGTTTTGGATTGGTAGATGAAATTGTACACGAGCCAGATGGGGGAGCCCATTGGGATTATGCTGCTGCTGCAGATATTCTGAAAACCTATATCATTAAAGCACTAGAAGAAGTACAGCACAAAGACCCTTTGCAAAGGGTGAATGAAAGAATTGACAAATATGGTCAAATGGGTTTCTGGGAAGATATTCCAGCAAACGAAACACAAAACATAGAACAATAAAGCAACTACCAATAAATCTAACGCATGTCTTTAAAGAACATTTTACGTGGTACCGGAGTAGCAGTGATCACTCCTTTCAAATCAAATTTTGAGATTGATTTTGATGCTTTGGGAAAAGTGATCGATCATCTAATTGATGGGAAAGTAGAATATTTGGTAACACTGGGTACAACAGGGGAAACACCCGTTTTAGACAAGCAGGAAAAATTGGATATTGTTCAATTTACTTTTGATAGGGTAGCGGACCGTGTTCCAGTTGTGGTAGGGATTGGCGGAAATAATACCCATGAGCTTATTCAAGACTTACAAAAGTTTCCATTGGATAAAGCGGCTGCCGTATTAAGTGCATCGCCTTATTACAATAAGCCTTCACAAGAAGGCTTGTATTATCATTATAAAGCCATAGCAGAAGCTTCTCCCAAACCAGTGATCCTTTATAATGTTCCGGGAAGAACTGGCCGTAATATGTCTGCTGCAACCACTTTAAAGCTGGCCCATGAAGTTGCCAATATTGGAGGTATCAAGGAAGCCGGTGGCGATATGACCCAGTGTATGACCATTCTCAGAGACAAGCCAGCAGATTTTCTGGTAGTTAGTGGAGATGATGCACTAGCCCTACCTCAGTTAGCTTGCGGAATGGATGGTGTTATCAGCGTGGCTGCAAATGCTTTTCCTCACGCGTTTTCAGATATGGTTCGCAATTGCTTGATTGGTGATTTTGCATCGGCAAAAACTATCAACGACCAATTGATGGATGCCTATGACATCATGTTCACAGAAAATAATCCTGCAGGTGTTAAAGCCTTTATGTTTGAACAGGGTTTAATTGGCAATCATTTGCGACTCCCCGTTGTTCCATTAAGCCATGGGGTTCATGAAAAGGTAAAAGCGTATTTAGGCAAATAGCATCTACAAGTTTTCAAAACATTTATGGTTGATCCAAATACTGGCTCAAAATAGTAGAGAACTGCTTGGGCGATTCTTCCATGGGTACATGCCCCACTGACTTGAAGATAGATAGTTGACTATTGGGAATGGCTTTTTGAAACAGATAAGCGTGTGCAACAGGAATGAGTTGATCCCCATCTCCCCAAATGATTAAGGTGGGTGTTTTAATACCCGCAATTTTGGCCGATTCGTTTTGGAAACCTGAACGCATTCTATCAATTAAAGCAGCCCTATTGCCTTCTCTGAGTGTCATTTTAAAATAAATATCCACCAGTGAATCACTGATTCTGGAATCGTCAACATATACGTCTTCCAAACTTTTTTTAACCAAAAATCTTGGGGTGACAAATTTGACAACTTGGTTTAGTACCGGTGTTTGGGCAATTTTAAACCCAATAGCCCCTTTTGATTTGGTTAGAGTTGAAAACCCAGTGGCATCAACCAAGACCAATTTGGCAACATTTTGAGGAAAGGCTAATGCATAATGCCAAGCAATACCGCCACCTAATGAATTGCCAATGACAATGCATTTTTTTACTTGTAGTTTTTGGAGAAAGCTATCTACAAACTGGGTATAAAAATCAAAACTATAATCCCTTGTTGGATTGGGGCCTGTTAATCCAAATGCAGGAAGATCCATTCTGATGATGCGATGCTTGTCTTTTAAATGGTCTACCACACTATCCCAAGTTAGAAGAGAGGAAGATGTGCCATGTATTAAAACAATGGGAATACTATCTTGGGCATTTCCTTCATCTCTATAATGAACATTCATTCCCATCAAAGGAAGAAATTTGGACGTGGGACTGGCATAGAGCAATTTCAATTTTTCTACAGGAATATCATTTCTATAAAAAAATACACCAATTAAAAAAAGCATGCCAAGAAAAAGGGCAAAAATGGCCAGCAGAATTTTTCCGAATTTTTTCATGAATAGGTATTGGATCTAAAAACGCTCAATATTAAATTACAACAAAAGACCTTTCAGAAATAGCAATGCCACACTGAAATAAATAATCAAACCAGTTACGTCTACCAAGGTAGCAACAAATGGTGCAGACGAAACTGCAGGGTCAGCGCCTAATTTTTTCAAAGCAATGGGTAACATAGAGCCAGTAAGGGTACCCCAGAGTACCACACCCATTAAGCTAATCCCAACGGTAGCGCCAATTTCAAACCAATGATCGCCATAAATATTTGGAGCAACACTATGCCAAACAGCAACACGGATAAAACCAATGATCCCAAGTACAGATCCCAACAATACCCCACTTAACAATTCTCTTTTTAACACCCGCCACCAGTCAGACAAATAAACATCGCCAACGGCCATTGCCTGAATAATTAAGGTAGATGCTTGTGAACCACTATTACCACCTGATGAAATAATCAAGGGCACAAATAGCGCTAGTACCACGGCTTTGGCAATCTCGTCTTCAAAATAGCCCATGGCGGTAGCGGTTAACATTTCACCCAAAAACAAGACCACCAACCAGCCAATTCTTTTTCTAAAAAGTTTTAAAAGCGGTATATCCAAATAGGGTTCATTTAAGGCTTCGGTACCCCCAATTTTTTGCATATCCTCACTGAACTCTTCATTGGCTACCCATAACATATCGTCAATGGTCACAATCCCCAAAAGAATATTGTTATCATCTACCACGGGTAGGGCCACGCGGTTATTCATTTTAAAAATTTGGTTGGCGTGTTCCTGATCATCATTGACCAATAAAGAAACCACGCGACCATCAAGAATATCTGAGATTAATTTGTCAGGAGTAGCTAAGATGACATCTCTAATTCTAATATCGTCTAATAATTCACCTTGTTCGTTGATAATATAAATTACGTCAATGGTCTCAGAGCTTTTACCATATTTTCTAATGGTTCTAAACACATCTGCTACCGTATTATGTGCATATACATAGACATAATCAGGTGTCATCAACCTTCCAACGCTATCTTCCGGATAACCCAATAAGGAAAGGGTAATCTTTCTTTCTTCTGGGTCTAATAATTTAATCAGGTCCCGTATCACCGCTTTGGGCAGTTCCTCTAAAAAGTCTGTACGGTCATCGGCAGGGAGTTCATTCAACAGCTCTGCAGTCTTGGCCGTAGGAAGCTCTTTAACAATGTCTTTTTGTTGGGAGATGTCTAAGATCTTAAAAACAGATGCCGCCCTGTTAATGGCCATATTGGCCACTATTTGGGATTCATATTCAGGATAGTCATTGATCAGTTCTGCCACGTCACTGATATTCTGATCATTCAGGAATTCCTGAATGGCCAGTTTGTCTTCCGTAGCAATCAATTGCTCAAAGACTTCCTTAATATCCGGCTGTTCCATTTCTAAAGACATGGCTGCAATTTAGCCATTAGAGTTTAGGCAAGAAAAAATAATGCCGGCTCAATTACGCAGTTCGGCTTAATTTTCGCTTATGATTTTACCCATTTTGGCCATAGCACCCTCAAAAGAAAGGGGTAGGGGCGTATTTGCCACCGAAGCCATTGAAGCCCAAACCATTCTAGAAATTTCTCCCGTATTGGTGCTTTCAATGGAAGACAGGAAAAAAGCGGAAGAGACTTTATTGTACAATTATATTTTTGAATGGGGTGAAGGGCATGAACTTGGGGCATTGGGCATGGGCTATATTTCTATCTATAACCACTCCTATCAACCCAATTGTAGCTATCAAATGGATTTTGACAATGAGTTAATGACCATTACGGCCATTCATGATATTGCAGCAGGAGAAGAGCTCTTTATCAATTATAATGCAGACCCAGAAGACCAATCACCCATTTGGTTTGAAGCGGAGTAGGATTATTTCCAATAATCGTATGTTATCTATTTGGTTAATTTTTAAAGGATTTCATTATGTTTGATGACATCAACTGATTGACCAAAACAATATCTAACCATGCGCAAATACCTTCCATTCTATTTGTTTCTTTTTTGCTTAGTTAATGCTGTTCAAGCACAGGATATTCAAACCATTCCCGCATTTACCGGGTATGCTACACCTGCCGAGTCTTGGAGTAGCAAGTTGTTTGATCCACTAAAAGGTGTGAGCAATTGGACCAATTTGCAACAACAGCTAGCATACCATTTCTACCTTAGGAAAACGGGTTCACTAGAATTATCAATGCAAGTAAGGAATCCTGAAGGGGCATCTAAGCTGGAAGTGTTGTTTGACAAACAGGTTTTTATGGTAAACGTTCCCAAATCTGACAAATTTGTTTCAGTTAAGCTAGGATCTGTATTGGTCAAGGACACAGGCTTTCATGTAATCAACATAAAAGGCTTGCGTAAATCAGGTAAATCCATTGCTGAGATAGCTGGTATTATTTGCAAAGGTCCTGCAACTGTGGGTATGCATTTCAACCAAAAAGAACGCAGAAATGCGGCTTCTGTTCATTTGAGATATCCCATTTCTGATACCACAAAAGTGATTGCTTTTTACAATGAACTAACTGTGCCAACAGGTGCGGATCATATTCATAGTTATTATATGGCTAATGGATTTGCCAGGGGCTATTTTGGTATTCAAGTAAACAGCGAAAAAGAACGTAGGATTATTTTCTCCATTTGGGATGCGGGTAATGAAGCGGTAGATAGGGGAAAAGTAGCAGATAGTAATCGAGTTCAGTTATTAGCCAAAGGTGACGGGGTTGTAGCCAATGATTTTGGTAATGAAGGAACTGGTGGTCATAGCCATTGGGTATATCCTTGGAAAGCTGGTCAGACTTACAAATTTTTGGTAACTGCGCTTCCTGATAGTGCTTCAAATACTACTATCTATTCAGGATATTGTTTTTTACCAGATGTACAACAATGGAAATTGATTGCAGCTTTTAAAGCTCCAAAAGATGGAAAATGGATAAGAAACCTCTATTCCTTTAATGAAAATTTTGTGGGAGTAAATGGTCAATTACAAAGAAGGGCTCATTTTGGCAACCAATGGATCCAAAGAGAGAATGGAAGCTGGCAGGAGTTAACCAATGCTAGTTTCTCCTATGATGCTACAGGAAAGGCTGGAGATAGAATTGATTATGGTGCTGAGGTACAAGACGGTCAATTTTATTTATGGAATGGGGGATTTGAGGCCCCAACTGCTGTTTATGGACAATCATTTTCGCGTCCTTCATTTAAAATAAGACCCATAATTGATTGGAGTAAGAATGCAGATAGTGCTATTCAAATGGCAAAGGATTATGAACAATTAAACAAAGCCATTCAAGCTAAGACCATTGATACCACGGGTAGTATTGACGGCATTTATTACAAAATCTTGAAGGAGGGAACGGGTGCGTTTGTAAATACAACAGATACCGTTAGTATCTTTTACAAAGGATGGTTGTTTAAAGACGGTTTGGTATTTGACCAAACCAAGGATAAGCCAGCGAATTTCCCCTTAAAAAGGTTGATCAAAGGATGGCAATTGGGTTTGCAGGCTTGTAAAGAGGGGGGCAAAATCAGACTCTATATTCCATCGGTTTTAGCTTATGGGATGAGAACAAGGAGTAAGGATATTGCACCCAATCAAATCTTGGTTTTTGACATAGAAGTACTATCGGCAAAAAAATAAAACGGATTCATCATACCTATTTTTTTGTACATTTATAAAGGAATTGAAAATCATATTTTACTTTTCAAATCAAGACAATGTCTCAGTCAAAAATGCCCCTCCCCAATATATTGGTTGTAGAAGATGATGCTTTTATCCAAGCCATTTTGAACCAAACACTTAGTGAACATTTTTCTGTAACCTTATTTACAGATGGAATGGACGCGTTTAATTATTTGCAAAGTGGTAATGTGCCAGATTTGATTTTGTCAGATTTAAACATTCCCGGGTTAAGTGGTATGGAATTATTAACCCAGGTAAGAAATAGTGGTTTCTTTAGTTCTATTCCATTAATCATTCTTTCAGGTAAAGAAGATACGGATACTAGGATAAGATGTTTAGAAGCTGGAGCGGATGATTATTTGGTAAAGCCTTTTAATCCCAGAGAACTAGACGCCAGAATTAAGAACATTCTGAGAAGAATGGGCAAATACTAAACTAGAAGAGCATGTCAGAAGCAATCATAGCCGTGGTGAATGCGGACCAAGCCACCAAAAAATTCTTAGAAAACTGTCATTTTAATGGATTGCCCTTGCAATTTTTTGCCAATGGATTGGAACTAAGTAATGCTTGGTTGGGTAAAGACTTAGATGTGGTAGCCATTATTGCTCAATCTGAAATCATGGGCGCTTCTGGAATTTCTTTATTGGAAGCCCTAAGAAATAAAAAATTTTCCGCTGTTCCTTTTTTCTTGTTAACGGGGCCTGTTAAAGAAAACCTCTTGCGCTTTAGTTTGAAAGCCGGTGTTACAGATGTTTTTGTTACACCTTATGATGCTAATAGGGTGGCAGTTAGGGTCAATTTTGTGATTCAGAACTGGGACAGAATTAATACCAATCAACAATCCAATATTCACAAACCCTATCAAACCCCTTTAATCAAGAGGGTTTTTGATATTTGTTTTGCATCCATAGTCCTTCTCATGCTTTCTCCCATATTGTTATTGGTCATTATTGCTGTTAGAATGGAATCTAAGGGTCCTGTTTTTTACTATTCTCTTAGAGTTGGAACAGGATATCGGATATTTAAATTCTTTAAGTTTAGGTCTATGTATGTGAATGCTGACCAACGCTTAAAAGACCTAAAACACTTGAACCAATACAATGCCGGAGCAACGGAGGTGGAATCTAAGTCAGATACCGCGCCTGTACTTTGTGATGAGTGTTTGGCAAGGGGCTCTAAGTGTCAAATGCCGGTATATGCCGATAATAATTCTTGGTGTGAAAAAGAATACACCGTTTTCAAACGCGCTACTGCCAACTCTGCTTTTATCAAAATCAAGGATGATCCACGTGTTACCAAAGTGGGTAAAATCCTGCGCAATACCAGTATTGACGAATTGCCCCAATTGGTGAATGTATTAATTGGAGACATGAGCATTGTTGGGAATAGACCCCTGCCACTCTACGAAGCGGAGAAATTGACCACGGATAAATACGCATTACGTTTTATGGCACCAGCAGGCATTACCGGACTATGGCAGGTGATGAAAAGAGGTAAGGGTGAAATGTCTGAGGAAGAGCGTTTGATGCTAGACAATAACTACGCACAAAACCATTCTTTTTTATACGATATCGGTTTGATTCTTAAAACCATACCAGCCCTCTTCCAAAAAGAAAGCGTGTAATTTATTTTTTCAAAAATTTCAGACAAACTGGATTCGGAATTTTCAAGCTATTACCGGTATGCTTGAGTAAACCAGTTTTGGCATCTCTGTGAAAGATCTCCACATTGCTGGTGAGTTGATTGGCTACCAATAAGAAGTTGCCAGATGGATCTATGGTAAAATTTCTAGGTCCTTCGCCTCTAGTAGATTCATATCCCAAAGCTGCTAATTTACCAGTGCTTGCATCCACACTAAAAATGGCAATATTGTTTTCCTTTCCTCTATTGGATGCATACAGAAATTTTCCATCAGAAGAAATATGGATATCGGCATTGCCGGGTTGACCTTGATAATCACTGGGGTGTGTGGCAATTCTTTGGACAAATTGGGTAGTTCCATTCTGGTAACGATGTACGGATACCATGCCACTCATTTCTTCTGTTACATATACGTATTTACCATTGGGTGAAAAATCCAAATGCCTAGGTCCACTTCCTGGTTCAATTGCAATAAATGGTTGCGCTGCTGCTGTCAATGGTTGTTTT
>CAIZMD010000581.1 GCA_903933995.1 uncultured Bacteroidota bacterium | reverse complement strand
TTGATAAGAAATAGGGTCTTTGGTATTTAGCTGTACTGCTTTAGTGAGATCTGCAATACCCAAACTGGTATCCTTTAGTTGGCTCAAATAAAAATATCCTCTTTCGCGAACAAACAAATCATTCTTTGTATCTAATGATACAGCTTTATTTAGATAACCCAATACAGACTGTCTATTAACTGCAACCCCTTGTTTCAATAATTCAATTCCTGATTTAGCTGCAAAGTAATTGGCCGAATCGGGTTTATAATATTCCGCAGCATCTATATAGTTGTCTAAAGCTTGCTGATACTTGGCTCGTCTAAACAAGCTACTAGCATAATCATAGCTATTTTTATAATAATAAAATACTATGTCTGCTGATGCAGTAGAAAGATCGTTTTTACTTAATGCTGTCTTAGCAAACATATAAGAAGAATCCGCTGCTCCATACCTATTAAGCCGATCATTATCATTTCCACCGAAATTTTTGTACACCAACAAATCAAAATAAGATTTAAACTCTCCCGCTTTATTTACTTTTCTAACTATTGCCAAAACACTATCATGACTCAATGGCTTCATTTTTAATACTTCCTCATTCCTGATTTTTATTGCCTGTAATACCATATTATTACTGGAAGCATTTGCGGCATCCCTGATTTTATCATCTACTTTCTTTTTCTCTGCGGGAGATAAGTTATTATAGATTCTTTGTTGCTCGGCTGTTAATTGGGAAAACGCTACACTGCTTAATAAAATAGCAAGTAAAAAAAGGAGCATGTTTTTCATATGACATCATTTGATATAGCATCAAATGTATACCTACTAGTTCCTGAATACATACCCACCGAAGGGTATATTCAACTAAGCGTCTATCATTCTGAAATTTTTATTTTTTGTTTGACAATTGTCTTATAAAGCTATACCGCTCAATGCCTTGTTGCATGTAGAGTGCTATTTCATTAGTACCTGTTCTACCAGAATCTCCCGAGTACCACCAAATGACAAAAAATTGTACAGAATCTCCTTTGTCATGTCTTTCAAAGCGCATTGAATTGCCTCTGTGATAATCATTGTAATAAGGCATATAAATAACGCTATCATTGATTTTCAGATTACCACCGATGATCATTAACTCCTTTCTCTTTAAAAAATCCTTAGCCCTTTGCCAAATAATGGCTGAACTATCTTTGGGTACCATAAATGGGTTAGGTTGTCTTTCAACAAGATCCGTGAATTCCTTGGGTAGCTTCTCTTCATAGAAATAAGAGAACAAACCACAAAAGGCCAAGAAGAGTGCCGTAATCAATAAAAAATATTTCATATTGTTACAGGATTGTATTCATCCACTGAATCAATATTTCCGGCCATTACCCATTTTCCTTTTTCTTTTACGAAAGGCACTTTAGACCATTGTCTTTCTTCTTTTGTTGCACCCTCCCATGGTGGGCTTCCAATTAACAACTCTGCCTTATCCCCCTTAATGTTTACTTTGTACAAATTTTCTTTGCTGGTATGCCATTTGATTAAATACTTGATAGACTCTTGTCCACCACCCCAGCGGTCATAATCAAATCCAACTACCATTTCTTCATTGGGATCTGCTTTATAGCAACTATCGTAAAACCTAAAATCTTTTTTCTCACTATTGATATAGGCTTCGCCTACAAAGGGAACATTCTTTCTTAAAAAACTGGCATAGCGTTCTACTTCTTTCCATTGAATTTTATAGGGCGGTTCATTGTCTTTACCAGTTCCTTTATATAATTTGAAAGCGTCAAACTGCTTTTCATTCTTTTGGTAAAACTGTAAAAAATCAAAAAAGACTTTCTTGATTGATTGTTGCTCAGGATTTAATTGTGCAGCCCCTGCAATTGCAAGAAACAAAAGCCCAACAAACATTAGCGGTTTAACAAATTTCATTATTGGCGATTATGCTGTAAATATAAATTCAACCATTAACTCAGATATACCCGCCAGAGGGTATATGCAGCAATTGAACTAGAAATATTTTTGAAGAAATTAAATGGATGAAAGAAATAAGCACCAGATTGCTTTTTTTATGTATCGCCTGTAGTTTTTTTCAGTGTAGTTATTTTGGAAAGCAGATTGTAGATGGTGGTCCCTGTTCTTATTCTACCAAAATCTACCCAGCTAAAATTATTCGGTTTAAAACCAATGATAGTGTTAATTGGGATTTGGTTTTTGAAAGAACCAGAGATAGTAAGGTGGATAGTTTTACTTATTCCAGTACTACAAACCACTATATACTAAAAGAAGACTTGCCTAAATACAAACTTGGCAATATTTACCAATGGAAAGAAATGAAAATCATTGAGGGCCATTGTACGCCTCAAGTAAATTTTCTCATGATGCAACCCTGTGATTCAACCCTAATCAAATAAATATGAAAAAGATTAACCTCGTCATTGTATCTCTTTGTCTGTTGGCCTTTTCCTTTACCGCTTGCAACAATGCTAAGGATCAAACCAGCCAAGAAGATAGTAGTTATACCATGGAAGAAAAGTTGGAGATAGCAAGGCTTGCGGCCCAATTAGATGGCACATTTCCTGATGTTTATGATTTTGTTGAAGGAAAATCAATGGTCATCTTATTAGATACAGTAGGATTTATTAGAATCAATGGTCAGGTCACTTATATTCCTGAACTAAAAGACTTACAACAGTTTTCCCAAGGTCTAGCAGCTGGTACAACTAGAAATGAGATTCCTTGCTTTGTAGATAGTACCGGCAAAATTGTAAAGACGTTTCCTGAATACCAAGCAGTGTACAATTTTGGCAACGATGATATCACTTCATTTTATCATAAAAATGGGAAGTTTGGTTTAATTGATAGAAACTTCAAAGAATTGATTCCTGCTAAATACAATCAAACTAGCTTCTATAGTGATGGATTGTTTGTGGTTGAGTATAATGGGAAATGGGGTGCTGTTGATAAAAATGATAAAACCATTATCCCTTTTGAATATGAGTCATTGGGAGCTGTTGATGAGGCCGGTATGATTATGGCTATTAAAGGATCATTGGGTGGTTTTATTGATAAGACAGGAAAGGTGATTGTTCCATTAAAGTTTTACAATCTGTATCCTTATCAAGAAAATTTTTCCAAATTTCTTGATAAGACTTTAGAGAAATATGGGGTTATAGATAGAAGAGGTAATATTATAGTTCAGCCTAAGTATAGTGATCTAGGGTTTTTCAAAAATGGTTTGGCTGTTGCGTCACTCTATACTTATATAAATGGAGGAGAAAGCAGTATTAAAAAGGGGTATATAGATACAACTGGAAAAGAGATAATTCCATTGACCTTGTTAAATGCTACTGATTTTGAAAAAAGAGGATTGGCCTTGGTTCAGGATAGTATTGGGGATGCGTATATTGATAGAACGGGGAAGAGAATTCAGTTGAAGACTTCAGCACCAATTACGCAGTTGGGGATGTTTAATCATGGATTTGCAAGAATTGAATTGGGCGATAGTGGGTTTGTTTATTTGGATGGGTATCAGAGGTTGTTGAAGATGGAAGATGTGAGGAGGTTGAGGGATGAGTTTTTTAAGAAGTAGTTATCCATTCCAAATAATTATCCTTGTTAATACCAGAAAAATTCGCATCCGGATATGCTTTGGAAAATGCTATAGGTATTTTTGCTTGTGCATTTTTCCATTTGCATTCCAAAGCTTGTAATTTTCCATTGTATAATTCCAGTAAGTCAATTTCTTGCCCATCATAAGTTCTCCAGAAAAAATATTGTGGTTGATAATTTCTATAATTGTTATATTTCAAACGTTCACTTAAAAAATACTGTTCCCATAACTGACCTATATCATTACGCTGTTCAAGTGAGCTAAAATTTCCAATTAATGCATTACGAATTCCATTGTCAAAAAAATACCATTTTTTACTCTTAGAAATTTCCTTTCTTAAATTATTACTATATCCTGATAATGGATAAATGATAAATACTTTGCTAAGTAAGTCTAGATACCTCTCTACTGTTCCTTTATTTATTTGAAGGCTATTTGCCAATTCAACTGTACTTACTTGACTGCCCACTTGCCATGCTAGCATTTGTAGCAGTTTGAACAACACATCAGCTCCTTTTACTGTTTCCATTGTAAGCAAGTCTTTCAAAAGATAACTGCTTACCATTTGTTTGAGATAACGCTCCCGCTCTTGATGGTTTTTTAAATGCCATAACTCTGGGTAACTTCCATAAATCAATCGGTCTTCTAGATTTC
Source organism: uncultured Bacteroidota bacterium (assembly GCA_903933995.1). Classification (GTDB taxonomy): domain Bacteria; phylum Bacteroidota; class Bacteroidia; order Chitinophagales; family Chitinophagaceae; genus Sediminibacterium. The sequence continues at coordinate 2,322 of CAIZMD010000581.1, read as the reverse complement.
TGATAGTTGTTAAATAGTCTTCCGTTTCTGAAAGTTCTACTTGTGCTATTGGATACAGATGATAAACAAGATTTCTTCCAACAAGTGGTTCTCCCGTTGTGTACGCTAAATCAAAACTGCTACTCCCGGTTGCAATAACAGTAATTCCCTTAACTGTATCAATCAATAGTTTCAGAATTTTGCCAATTTCTGGTATTGCTTGGGCTTCATCGATGATAATAATCTTTTTACCAGCGGCTAAATGTTGATAATTTGCTACCGTTCTTTTTTGCAATAACTCAACTACCTGCATATCCTCCCCTTGAAGCATTAGCGTAACATCAGCGTATTTTTGGGCAATTTTTTCAATAATAGTTGTCTTCCCTGTACGTCTTGTACCATAAAGCATGATCACTTTTTGCACTCCAATTTGGGTTTCAACCTGTTGTTGTATGATTCTTGAAATGTCCATATTTGCATTAATTAGGCTAGTCTACTGGCGTAATTTACATTAATTAGGACATTTTAATGATATAATTGGGTTAAAATATTTTTTTTTCGTTGCCGGTTTTGTCCGTTGCCGGTGGGGCCTGAAACGTGCATTTGCAAAATTGAGATGGGCGTTTTTGTCCGTTACAGGCGGTGCCTGTAACGTGCTGGGGCGAAAAAGAGATGAGAGGTAGTTGTCCGTTGCCGGCTGGGGCCGTCAACATGCTTTTGCAAAAAAGAGATGAGAGAGATTGTCCGGATTAGCTGCGCTGATCCCCGGGGTGGGGGCGGCAATAATATCATGATGGAAAAACCTACGGCACTATCGTGCCTGGTTTTTTTGTGCCCTTCGGCTCGCTCGGACCTGGGGGTCCGGACTCGCTCAGGGCACAAAAAAACCTGACTTCGTCAGGTTTTTCTTCATTTTCTTATTGCAGAGAGGAAGGGATTCGAACCCTCGAAACAGTTACCCGTTTACACACTTTCCAGGCGTGCTCCTTCAACCACTCGGACACCTCTCTGTAAAATTGGAGTGCAAAAATAGTAGTTTGAGGTCAGAGACAGAAGATTTTTTCGGCGTTGGCGGTGGTGATCTGGGCTATTTCAGCCCGGGTAAGCCTTTTTACTTCTGATAATTTATCTAAGACGTGGACTAGGTAGCTGCTTTCATTTCTTTTGCCTCGGAACGGCACGGGCGTTAAATAAGGGGCATCGGTTTCCAAAACCAGCCATTCAAGAGGAATTTCTTCTAAGACTTCTGGGAGACCTGCTTTTTTATAGGTGAGTACCCCTCCTATTCCTAAATGAAATCCTAGGTCAATGATCTGACGGGCAGATTCAACAGATCCACTAAAACAATGAAAAATGCCTTTGAGTCCTTTTTTGGCAAATGGCTTCACCCGATTAATGGTTTCTTGCATGGCATTGCGGGTATGAATCACAATGGGGCGGTTTAGATCCAAGGCCCATTGCATTTGAAGGTCAAAAGCCTCATATTGTTCTTTTTCAAATGTCTTATCCCAATAAAAGTCTAGACCAATCTCTCCCACTGCCACAAAATCACGTTTGTCAAGCCAAGATTTTACATGCGCCAATTCTTCTTGCACATTGGCCTTTACATAACAGGGATGCAAACCCATCATGGCAATGCAAATTCCAGGAAATTTTGTTTCTAGGGCCAACATGCCTGCTGTTTCTGAACTATCTATAGCTGGTAAATAACATTTTGTCACCCCCGCTTTTATAGCCCTATCCATCACAGCATCAATATCTTGCGCAAATTCTTCCGAGTACAAATGGGTGTGGGTATCAATCAGTTTCATGTTGCAAATTTGAGGCTTTAATTGGAAACTACCCTCCTACCAATTGGTTGGTATTTTGAGAGTTTTTTCAAGTTTTTTTGAAGCTGGCAAAATAAAAAGGAATCGAACACCGTTTAATAGATGCAGCACACTTGCAAGCATCGCAAACAAGAACTGCTGCTGAAAACGGGCAAAACCTTTTTCGCATTACCCCTAACAAGTAATAATAAAAAGATTAACCTTGGCCTAGCCAGTGTTATGACCAGTGTTTTCATAGGGTACGGATTAAAAACGGGCCGGGGTTTCTACCCTGGCCATTTTTTTTCAAAGCATTCAAAAAAATGCGGATTTGTTTAAAATCCAGTTCTGATAATAGTTATTTAGAAGAAATTGTCTCAAACCGGTACCCCAATGCAGAAAAATGCTGCAAGACTTTGGGAAGCGCATATGACATTCTTTCCCATGCTTTGGTGCTATCGTGAAATGGTATCATTTTGAGTTCCAACCTCAAAGTTCAGGGTTCGAGTCCTTGGCGGTGTGCAAGAAGACGGAG
>CAIZMD010000580.1 GCA_903933995.1 uncultured Bacteroidota bacterium | reverse complement strand
GTGGTACATAGAAAATGCCCATCATCAACAGAAGGCTCAAACCCAAGAATAAAGCGTGTTTCCAGGTATAAGGTTGTAGCTGGAATTTCTTGTACAAGAAAGTAAAGCGCATGGAATTATAAATTACCAATGCAACTAAATTAGAATAAGCCAGTCCCTCTAGTCCATAATATTTGATCAGAACAAAGTTCATGGGTAATGAAAGGATAATATAAATCAGATTGGTATAAAAGTCAAATTTCCAATAATTAGAAGTGCCAATAATTTGGGCATTGACGCCAGTAGCAAGGTCAATCAATTTGGCCAAGCCCATGATAAAAATGAGTTGGGTCAATTGGTCATATCCACCAGATTCCTTGTGACTGATCCAGTTTAAAAAAGCCACTAAGTTTTCAATATTCAACCAGATTAATCCAAAAGCCAATAATCCAATAGCCAACAGGTTTGACACACTCTTGTGGTAGATATGTTTGATATTGGCAAAGTCTTTGTTCTTCCAAGAAACGGCTAGCACTGGAATGCTGATAGCGTTTAAACTGCGTTGGGGTATTTCTAGAATAGCTGAAACATATGTAGCAATGGCAAAAATGCCCGTATCACTCAATCCTCTTAAACCAAATATCAAGAAAGTGTCATTGGTTTTTGCCAGCATATTAAAAAATTGGCCAGCAAAAACAAAGAGAGAGAAATTCAACATTTTCTTTCCCAATCTTCTGGTTACATGACTGAGTTTGAATTTATTCAAAGACCATTCACCAGATTGTACCAAACTGTATAATAACAATAGGGTGGGGATCACATAGATTAAACTAAAGAATAGGATAAAATTTTGCAGAGATATAAACCCAAATCCAAAAGCTAGGATCAGCAGGGTGGTCAAAATTCTAACAGCCGTCTCGCGCATGAAATTGGTATAAACCCCTTTTCTCAATCCCCAGGCAAAAGACTCTAACCAATAAAACATGAGTAAGAAAAAAGTATATGGATAGACATAAGAAAAATTGGCAGCAAAACTGGGTGACTTTCCCAATTTTCTGATGATAAAGTCCTTTTGTTGCCAGCCCAATAAAAGCAAAATGCCAAATCCAATCAAGTTCACCGTTAAGGTAAGTATGGGTAGGTCATTTTTAAATTTTCCCAAGTACTGGTTGTAGAAAGGATAAAATTTATAAACAACCGGCAGTGTGCCAAGCGTACAGAAAAGGGAGAGTGTTGCTCCAGTGTCTATTAGGGCCCTAACCAATCCCATTTCTGTTTTGGTAAAAAACAGGGGAAACAAAACCAGCAGGTTTACCGCTCCAATCACAAAACCAAGCATGATCAACAAAGAAGATTGAATGCCTTGTTTTTGTATAATACCCATTGGGCAAAGATATTGGAATTAAGGCGATTGCAGTTCTGGCCAAATGGGCTTATTTTCGTGTCATGGAAAGGATTACGGTAGTAACCATCTGTTTCAACAATTTGAGTGATTTACAAAGCACTTGCGCTTCTGTAGATTCACAATCATTGCTACCGTTTGAACACCTGATTGTCAATGGGTCTACCCAACCAGAGATTGCAGACTGGTTAGACCAGCATCCCCAACCAGCCTATAGAAGATGGATCAATGAACGGGATAAGGGCATCTCAGATGCTTTTAATAAAGGGATTAATCATGCTAATGGAGACATCATCCACTTGCTCAATTCGGGTGATTTGTATTATTCGAATCAAGTATTGTCAATGGTCAAATCCTGTTTCAAATCAAATCCAAATGCCAGTTGGATCTCTGGTAGGATTGAAATGAAAAGGGGAGGTATTTGGGTGCAGGTAGGCGTGCCTTTTGATTCCAAACAATTATACAAGGGCATGCGTTCTGTATCACATCCTACTTATTTTTTAAGGGCCAAGGTTTATGACCGTGTTGGATTATTTTCATTAGAGCATAAAATTGCCATGGACTATGATTTGCTTTGCAGACTAGTTCCTGAACCATATTACTACCTAGCTGAAACTTTAATTAAATTTGATGATAAAGGGGTTAGCACAACCGCCTATCTCAAATCATTAAAGGAAAATATTAATGTATACGAATCCCATTTTGGATATAGCATAGCATGCCGTCTTTGGCAGTTTAGATTAAAACTACTCTACTATTTAATGGGCTCTGCCTTTGGAAAATTCCTTTACAGGATAAAAACAAGTCTGTTTCAATAATTTATTGACGCAGTTTCTGAAGGCTAAGAAATAAATGGTGAATTAAATCATAACGGTCAATCCAGACTGCTGGTGGAATCCCTTTTATTTGTTTAGGAAGGAATGCTAATCTCAAATCTAAAACAACCGGTTCAAGGGTATTGAAAATTTCCTGAATGCTTAATTGATCCCTGTATTTTTTTTCGGTTTTTAATAATCTGTGTACTAAGGCCCTAGTGCTATTATTCACAAATGCTTGTCCCCAGTTTTTAAGCGCTGTTTCAAACAAAGGATTACTTTGTTGTAACTGTTTTAAATATTTGAGGTAGACTACAAATGCATCTAAAATGATTCTGTTCTTAGAGGTTTTAGTAACACTGGCATGAATCCGAAAAGAGAAAGCAATTTCTGGTGAGACTTTTAAATAGGAGATGCTAGAAAGTGCTATCCATAATTGCAAATCAGCATAAATGAGATTGGGGTAATTGGTTGGAATCCCACCCAAACGGTCATAGTCTTCAGACTTGAATACATAGCCTGTAGCCATCACACTAATTTTGTCTTCCAAACTTAAAGCTAAATACAGATCAGCCGAAAGCCTTTCAGGAAGTGGTAAACAGGGTTTGATGGTATTTCCTTCAGCATCAATATAATTAAAATGGGTATGGTATAAACTAGCTTCAGGGTCTTCCTGAATCATGGAGCTTATCAGTTTCAAAAAGTCTTTTGACAAAAGGTCATCATAACCCAGAATGGTCATGAATTCTTTTTTTGGAAGATCCTTGATCCTTCCCCAGTTTTCTAAAATATTTAAATTTTCTGTAGAGGCTTCAATCCTAATTCTTGGATCTTTTAAAGCAATCACTGCATCCAATGCCCCATCTTGGTTGCTGGTATTGTCTGCAAGAATAATGATTTCAAAGTCATCATGGGTTTGTAACAGGGCACTATGAAGACATTCCCTTAAATAGGTTTTGCCTGTTTTAAATGGTATGATAATGGAAAAGCCTGGCATGCATTAATTTTTAGAACAGAGATCAATCATTCTATTAATGGCAAATCCACGAAGACCCATCATCTGTAATATTTTATTGGTCTTTAAGAGAAAATGCATTTCTAGTTTTTCTACCAGATTTTTTTTGGAAGGCGTTGCATCAAATGAGGGTTTGCCCGTCATCTTAGGCTTTGGTGCTGGTCTGGGTGTTTTCTCAATCACAATTACCGAATCGTAAAAATGAATGGTATTGGCAGTTTTGGTAAACTCAGTTACTTGCAAAGAAGCCTGTTCTGAGTGGTGTGCATTGATCAGGTCAATTAAGTTTTTGGCATATTCTGTAAAACTTCCTTGACGCTTATGCCCACCTCCATAAATATTCCAATATGAGGTATGGGTATCTTCACACAAATAGACGCCATTGGGTTGAATATGCTGGAACAAATTTTCAAAGCTGATGCGTTGTTGATCCTGGGTATGTCCACCATCATCAATTAAAATGTCAATGGGCCCCGTTTGATCATAGACTGTTTTTAAGAATGCGGGGTCTTCTTGAGAACCAATCAGCACGTGTATGTTTGCCTCTTCCATGGTTTTGCACCTTGGATCAATATCAATGCCCCAAATAGTAGCCTGAGGTCCAAAATATTCCTTCCACATTTGCAAGCTACCACCATGAGAAACACCAATTTCTACAATAGTGATGGGTTTGTTTCTAAAGCGGCTAAAATAGCGGTCATAGATATCAAAATAGTGTTGGTATTTGTGCATCAGTCTTTGCTGATTCTGCTCAAAATACTGTTCTAGTTGGTTCATGCTTTATTTCTTGCAATGGTGATTAAATGGTGGGGTGCTGATGCTTGTTGCCATTCTAATTCAAATCCGGCCCATTCCAGCATTTGGGCAATTAGTTTCAGGCTAAATACATGGTGGTGCACAGCTCTATTTTCTAAATTAAGCATGGTTCTTTTCTCCAAGTCTTGTTTGGATTGGAGAAAATGGTCCTTGCTAAAATCATGAAGGGCTATCACTTCTTCAAAATGCGTGGCATCAGATTCTGGCGTATTTCTTTGATAGTCATCTAACAAGTGTTCAAAAAGGGTATAGGGTCTTTTTATATCAAACGTGTTTTCTTTGTCAGGTAAGACCAAGGCCAATTTGCCGCCGGGTTTTAAAATGCGCTTCCAACCCATAATGGCTTTTAAAGGATTGGCTACATGTTCTAGTGAATGACATGACAACACAAAATCATACTGCGCATCTTTTAAGAAATCTAATTCAGATGCTTCCGCAATGTATTGATAACCCGTTTTATTCTTGTAATAGTGATAGTGTTCACCTTCTTGGAGTTGACCTTCCCAAATAGTAGCATTGCTAAAATTGACACCATCTACCCGTTTGGCAAATAAGTAAACGGGCAATTGCCCCTTTACCTTGAATAAATCACTTGGTCCTCCAATCTCAATGCCGGTTTGGTTCCTAAATTGCAAAGCATGCCCAATGAGTTTGCGTTTGTTTTTCCGTTTCAAATAGGAGATTCCAGTAATAATATAGTCCTTGATGGCCATGTTCTTTCTCTTGAATTGGCGGCAATTTAATCATAAAATGGGTGGACCTGTCAAATGCTTGCTATTTCCCGTCATTTTAGCATTCTGCCTTGGGTTTGTTATCTTCGCCGAGTACAATTTCTAAGCATGGACAAATTGATGGGAGTGGTTATCCTGTATCATCCTGATACCAATGCGCTATTGGCGCATCTCCATAGTTATTTGTCTATTGTAGATCATTTATTGTTATTAGATAATAGTGAACACCCATCATCTGATTTAGCAGAAATATTGTCTAAAGATGCTTCCAATAAAATTCAGTATCAATATTTTGGAGAAAATCGGGGGATCGCGGAGCGATTAAACCAGGCTATTGAATCCGCTAAATCCCTAGGTTATCGCTATCTGTTAACCATGGATCAGGATACTGGATTCCAACCCGGTCAGATGTTGCAGTATTGGCAAAAAGTACAGAATAATCAACTAGAAAAAGTGGTTCAGTTTGGTACTAATTGCCAACCGGATTTTACACCCATTTGTGATAAACCTCATCAGACCAATAACCTCATTACTTCAGGTACTATACTTGACCTTAACCTTATTGACCAAATTGGAACTTTTGATGAGGCCCTGTTTATAGATTTTGTGGATACGGAGTTTTCTTTTAGGGTGGTAGAAAAAGGCTATCGGAATTTGTTGTTTGCAGACATTGTTTTGCAACACCGAATTGGATATTTGAAAATGGGCAGGTCTATCAAAAATCTCAAATCAAGCGCCAGAATTTTACACGCACCCATTAGGGTCTATTATATTTTGCGGAATGGATTGTATTTATACTTCAAGTCTCCATTTGTAAAAGGGGAGAATAGGAAATTATTGTTGTCAAACATGAAAATCCTAAAAAACGATTTAATTTATCACAACCAAAAGGGGGCAGTTTATAGCAACGTTTTAAGCGCTGTCTATGATTTTGTCTTTGGGAAAATGGGAAAAAAACAATCATGAAATTAACCAGAACCCTAATAAAAGGAATCTTGTTCCTGTATTGCTTATTGAAATTCATGTCAATCAAGATGGCATATGCATTGGCATTTCAGAATGCTGGTCTCAATCAAATTCAAGGGCTTAAAAGAGAGGGGCAATGGGTAGTTTTTCAAGAATCAGGCAATAAAATTGCCATAACACAATTACCCCAATTTGAGTTTTCCATCAATCATTTAATAGAACTTCTGCAAAATGCTAAAGTGACTGTTTTGAATGCATCGCAGGACAGCTTTATTGCTCAAATTGATGGATTAAAATTTAATGTAGCATCTCTTTCCAATATGGCTGTCTTATATGAGGTATTCAAAGAAGAGATTTATGGCGTACACTTATTAAAACAAGATTTGTTGGTCTTAGACATAGGTATGAATGTGGGTGTTGCATCCCATTTTTTTGCCAACAACCCACAAGTAAAAGCCGTACATGGATTTGAACCTTTTCCCCAAACCTTTCAGGAAGCAACCGCCAATTTAGCGCTCAATCCACAACTTCAAGAAAAGTTGTTTATGCATCCATATGGAGTAAGTAATGTTTCTGAGACAAGGGAAATCACTTTATTTGATAGTGGATTGTTATCTGCCTCAACTATGGCTTCAGACAATAGCGTTTATGGCAAACAGGTTGGTAAAACAGTGGAAGTTTACTTGCGCTCCATGGTCTCTATTTTGGATGAATTATTGCCCCAATATCCCAATAGCTCGGTGCTATTAAAAATTGATTGTGAAGGGGAAGAATATGCCATTTTTGATTCACTCAAAGAAACCAATTACCTAAGTAGGGTAGATGGTATTTTGGTAGAATGGCATGAGAAGGGATATGCCGGTATTGCAACTCAATTAAAAGAAGCTGGTTTTCAATTTTTACACCTGCCCCATGCTACTGCTAATTGCGGTATGATCTATGGATTCAAGTCTTAATTATTCTAGTAATCCTTTTAGGGTATCTATTCTAAATTGAATGATGGGCCAGAATTTTTTTGGATGCCCTTGCAAAAAGTATTTGCATCCTAAAATAATGGCTGCTCCAAGTTTGAAGAGGTATTCGGCAATTTTTTTAAGATAAGCTCCGTTGCCTATTTCTTTCATGCGTACTTTTTCTCCACGCCCCATACCAGAGGCCACACGATAAAGGTATTCAGGGGTAAGTTTGGAAACTTCTACCACGTGTTGCACTGCAATG
>CAIZMD010000579.1 GCA_903933995.1 uncultured Bacteroidota bacterium | reverse complement strand
CGTGAGAGACAAAGTGAGTCAGGCCATTCGTAACCTACCCCAAGACATTGACGCACCCCCAGTAGTGTCAAAGTCTGATGCCAATAGCGATTTTATTATCCTGATGGCCATTCAGAGTAATACCAAGAGTTTGTTGGAGTTGAGTGATTATGCTGAGAACGTGTTACAAGAAAGATTCCAAACCATCAATGAAGTAAGTGGGGTTTCTATTTTTGGACAGAAGCGTTATTCTATGCGCATCTGGACCAAGCCCGATAAATTAACGGCTTATGGTGTTGCATTCAATGATATTCAAACAGCATTGAATAGAGAAAACGTAGAATTACCCGCTGGTAAAATTTATGGTAATAATACAGAACTGATTATTCGTACCCTTGGTAAACTAACTACAGAAAAGCAGTTCAACGATTTAATTATCAAAGAAGACCAAACCGGAATTGTTCGCTTAAGCGATGTAGCCAAGGTAGAATTGGGTCCAGAAAACGAAGAGTTCTCTTGGAAATACAATGGGGTACCTGCCGTGGGAATCAATATTACACCGCAACCAGGTGCTAACTATATCCGCATCTCAGATGAGTTTAACAAGCGTTTAGCCCAGATTCAAAAAGGCAATAAATCCGATATTGAATTTCACGTACTGATTGATAATACCCGCAATATTCGTAAGTCATTGGAAGAAGTAATTGAGACTTTGATGATCTCTTTTAGTTTGGTGGTATTGGTCATCTTCTTCTTCTTTAGAAACTGGTTAATTGCCATTAGACCACTGATAGATATTCCTATTTCATTGGTGGCTACTTTCTTTATCATGTATATTTCTGGCTTCTCCATTAATGTATTAACACTCTTGGGTATTGTGCTGGCAACGGGTTTGGTGGTGGATGATGGAATTGTGGTCACGGAAAATATTTTTAGAAAATTAGAAAGTGGCCTGCCCATTAGACAGGCAGCATTAGAGGGTAGTAAAGAAATTTTCTTTGCGGTTATCTCCACTTCTGTTACCCTTTCTGTTGTATTTCTTCCTGTTATCTTCTTACAAGGTTTTGTGGGTTCATTGTTCCGCGAGTTTGGAATTGTAGTGGCTTGTGCGGTATTGATTTCTGCCTTTGTATCTCTAACCATTACGCCGGTACTAAACGTGTACCTGAACAAAAAAGACATGGGTCATGGTAAGTTCTATGAAAAAACAGAACCCTTTTTCCGGGGTATGGAAGATGGTTATAAATCATTGCTCACCGGCTTTTTGAAAATCCGTTGGATGGCATGGGTTATTGTGGCCATTTGTTTGGGCATTATCTATTTTATTGGCAAGAACATGCAGAGTGAGATTGCCCCCATGGAAGACAAGAACAGTGTACGTTTTAGCTTCTCTGCACCAGAGGGAACCAGTTATGATAAAATGCTCAAGACATCGGAACAGGTCACCAATTTCTTAACCGACTCTGTTCCTGAAAGAGAATTTGTTTTCAATAGTACCCCTAGCTTTTCAAGTACGGGCGTGAACAGTGCCATCGCCCGAATAGGGCTAGTGCCGGCGGATCAGCGCAAGCGCAGCCAAAATGAGATTGCCATGGATCTGCAAAAGAAAGTAGGCCGATTTAATGACGCCAGAATTTTTGCGGTGCAAGAGCAAACCATTTCTATTGGTCTGGGATCAAGGGGCTCATTACCTGTTCAATACATTGTGCAAAATCTGGACTTTGAAAAAATCAAAGCCGTGATTCCTAAATTCTTGGAAGAAGCGCGAAAAGACAAGACCTTCCAGAACGTAGACGTGAACCTGAAATTTAATAAACCAGAAATGCAGTTGACCATTGACCGCATGAGGGTAAAAGATTTGGGTCTTACCACTACCGATGTGGCTGCTACCGTACAAGCTGCATTTAGCGGTGCACGTTCTGCTTATTTTGTCATGAATGGCAAACAGTATTCCGTAATTAACCAAGTAGAAAGGTCTGATAGAAATGAGCCAGTAGATATTGAAAAACTCTATGTGCGCAATAACCGTGGCGATAATATTCCATTAACCGCTGTGGTAAAACTAGAAGAGAATAGTAATCCGCCAACCCTATATCACTTTAATCGTTTTAAAGCCGCTACCATTTCTGCATCCTTAGCCGATGGTAAGACCATTGGAGACGGCGTAAAAGCCATGCAAGCCATTGGGGCAAGGGTATTGGATGAATCCTTTCAAAATGACTTAAGTGGTCCTTCTAGAGACTATGTTGAATCATCTTCTAATACCAATTTTGCCTTGATCCTAGCATTGGTCTTGATCTACTTGGTATTGGCCGGTCAGTTTGAAAGTTTCACAGATCCATTCACCATCATGCTCACCGTACCTCTAGCAGTAGCAGGTGCCTTGCTCAGTTTGTGGATATTTGACCAAACATTGAATATCTTCTCTCAGATTGGGATGATCATGCTGATTGGTCTGGTCACCAAAAACGGGATCTTGATTGTGGAATTTGCCAACCAGAAAAGAGAATTTGGACTAGATAAAAAAACAGCCGTATTAGACGCCGCTGCCCAACGCTTAAGACCCATTCTCATGACCAGCTTAGCTACCGCTTTGGGAGCCTTACCCATTGCCCTGAGTTTGGGTGCTGCTAGTACCAGCCGTATTCCCTTGGGGATTGTAATTGTGGGTGGAATCATGTTCTCCTTGGTGCTAACCCTTTTTGTGATTCCTGCGGTATACACTTATATCTCTAGCAAACACAAAACCGAAAAAATAGAAATCAGTGAATAAAACAGGATGCCATTTTAAAGAAATTGGATCCTTGTTGAAACATCTTTACCAATAGTGAAAGCCCCGTTTAACACGGGGCTTTTTTCATGATAATTATTAGTTTTTATTAGCTAGGTAGCGGGTAACTTTGCAGTCTAAATTCCAACAAATGGGAAACATCATCGCCGATATTCGCAGAGACTACAAACTGCAATCCTTGCAAGAAAAAGACGTAGCAGAACAACCCATTGATCAGTTTGATAGGTGGTGGAAAGACGCCATTGAAAGTGAGTTGGATGAAGTAAATGCCATGACTTTGGCCACGGCCGATGCTACAGGTGCGCCATCAGCCAGAATTGTTTTGTTGAAAGGTTATGATGAAAGAGGTTTTGTATTCTTCACCAATTACAATAGCAAGAAGGGTCAAGATATTGCTGCTAACCCCAGAGTATCCCTGGTCTTTTTTTGGAAGGAATTAGAGCGTCAGGTGAATATTAGTGGTAGCATTGAAAAGGTTTCTGTTGCTGAAAGCGATGCCTATTTTCAATCAAGACCCGTGGTTAGCAGAATTGGTGCCTGGTGTTCTCCACAGAGTAACGTGATTGTTGACAGACAATTTCTAGAAGACAATATTAGCAAGTACCAAGCCCAGTTTGGCGATGGTCCCATTCCCAATCCTGATCATTG
>CAIZMD010000578.1 GCA_903933995.1 uncultured Bacteroidota bacterium | reverse complement strand
GGCTAATCAAAAATGCCCAGATGGCGGAACTGGTAGACGCGCTAGACTCAAAATCTTGTTATCGCAAGGTAGTGCAGGTTCGATTCCTGTTCTGGGCACAAAAGCCTTTCCAACGAAGTTGGAAGGGCTTTTTTATTTATAAGCGTTGAAAGCGCGCTTTCATAAGCGAATAAATGAAAAAGCCCCCACGCGACAGCGTGGAAGGCGTTTGGGTAAGCCCCCTCGCCGAGGAACAGCGCAGCTAATCCTGTTCTGACGGAGCACTCCCTCCTCAAATCCAATCCAAAAATGAGCCGTTACAAATACCATTTGTAACGCTAAAGAACGTTCACCCAACCCAAACCATCAGCCGTTGCAAATAAAATTTGCAACGCTTCAAGAATGCTCCCCCAACCAAGACAATGCCGTTGCAAATATCATTTGCAACGAAACCATACGTTCCCCCCACCCACCGCAAATGCCGTTGCAAATACCATTTGCAACGCCACAGCACGCTCCCCCATTATTTGCTTCACATCCATCAATTCCCCCCCATTCCCTCCCCAGTTTTTCCTATTTTCATACTGCATGAAAATCCTCCCACTTATCCTCCTCTTTTGGGCAACACCCCAACTAGTACGTGCAGGCCAATACATGGGTGGAGAAATTACCTATCAACAACTGTCTCAAAACGGCAATACCAATACCTATAAAATCATTGTACGAATCAATCGCAACTGCAAAAGCTTTGCAGAATTCAACCCACCAGTAGTTTGGTTTTACAACAATATTCCTGGATTCCCACATACCAAAGTATTTCAACTAAAACCTACCCAAAGTTCCAAACAGCGATTATCAGTTACTAAAATTGAATCCTGCATTGTAAACCCTCCCGATATCTGTAACGATTTATACGAGTTCACGGGCACCATTGATTTACCCCTAGAACCCAATGGCTATCTTGTTTATATGACCGATTGCTGTAGAAATGCGCCACAAAAAAACTTGGCATCCGAGATTTGGAATGGGGGTGTTGAAATAGTAGCAGGAATTCCAGAAGCAGGTGCGTCCTTAACCTATCATACCCGAATCCCCGGAACCAATACCGCCATCAATAGTAGTCCTTTTCCAAAAACCGATTCTATTATTGGAGCTTGTGTAGGCAAACCACTGCAATTCAAAATAGATTACCAAGACCCGGATGGCGATGAACTCAGATTTGTCATTGGCGACCCTGCAGGTGGTACTCCACTAGGCATTTCTCAAATCAGAACCATCGGCTATGCCAATGACTATTCCTTGTTTCAGCCTTTTGGCATGAATAACAATTTGAGTATTGATCCCATCACAGGTATTTTATCGGGAACTCCATCAGTATTGGGGAATTACACCATTTGTTTAGACATTCAAGAATGGAGAAATGGTGTTATGATCAACATTCATAGAAGGGAACTAGAACTCAATGTGGTGGATTGTAATGCTTTATTAAACGCTCCCCCAGTTACTTGCACTTCTAAAACGGTTTTGTTTAATCATAGTAATAATAGCAGTTTGGAATACCTCTGGGATTTTGGTGTAGCAGAAATAAACACTGACTCTTCAACGCGTATCTATCCAATTTATACGTATCCAAAATCTGGTGATTATCAAGTAACCCTAATTGTAAGCAATTCAATTGGCTGCCGCGATACCATCAAAACAACCGCAAAAGTCTATGACGATTTAAAAGTAGATTTTGATTTTAAACAACCAATATGTGCTGGCTCACCAATGCAATTTGAAAACCTTTCTAGTTTTGGTTCAGGTCAGATTATCAGATACAGATGGGATCATATTACCGTAAGGGGATCTAACAATTTTTCCAATTTAAAGGATCCAATCTATAATTATACCTATACAGATACAGTTCCCTTGGGATATTCAATCTTATTAACTGTAACAACTGACAAAGGATGTACCGGTTTTGCTTCTAAAGTACCCTTTGTATACCCCAAACCCAATGCATTTGCGGGCAAAGACACGGTAATTGGCTATGACACACCCTATGAAATGCCCGT
>CAIZMD010000577.1 GCA_903933995.1 uncultured Bacteroidota bacterium | reverse complement strand
CAGACCTTGGTGCTTATTTTTCCATGATCGATTCTTTGAAACTAAGCATCAATGTAGCAGCCCTGATTGGTCATAACAATGTACGCAAAGCAGTCATGGGTTCTGCCAATAGAAATCCAACGGAAAAAGAAATGCAGGCCATGGAAGCCATTGTTAGAAAAGCCATGAAAGATGGTGCTGTAGGGCTTTCTACCGGTTTAATCTATATACCCGGCACATATTCTAAAACAGAAGAGATTGTGCGTTTGGCTAAGATTGCTGCGGCTGCTCATGGAGTATACGCCAGCCATATGCGTGACGAGGGTGATAGTGTAACCCAAGCCATTGAAGAAGCATTAACCATTGGAAGAGAAGCCAAGATTCCTGTAGAAATTTCTCATTTTAAATTGAGTGGGCAACAGAATTGGGGCAGAAGTGCCCAGACCATACCTATGGTCATCAAAGCCAGAGAAGAAGGTCTAGATGTAACCATTGACCAGTATCCTTATACAGCAAGTAGTACTTCTTTGAGTACCCTATTACCTGACTGGGTCTTGGCCGATGGTCAAGATAGTATCAAAGCCAGATTGGCTAGACCGGCAGTGAGAAAAGAGGTAGTAGACTATATGTTGGCCAAATTAAAAAAGCGCAAACTGCCTCATTTTAGTTATCCCGTTGTTGCTTCATATAGACCCGATACCAGTTATAATGGCAAGAGTATTGAGCAAGTAAACCTGATGCGTGGTAACAAACACAAGCCTTCAGCGGAGGCAGAAACCGTGATCCAGATGATGGAGCAAGGTGGCGCGGGTATGGTTTTTCATGGTATGAGTGACAAGGATGTGAAAACCATTATGCAGTATCCTTTTAACATGTTTGCCAGTGATGCCAGTATTCGTATTTATAAATCGGGCAACCCCCACCCAAGGGGCTATGGCACCAATGCAAGGGTATTGGGCAAATATGTGCGTGAAGAAAAAGTGATCTCTTTGGAAGAAGCCATTAGAAGAATGACATCGCTTCCAGCGCAAAAATTCAATTTGTCTGATCGCGGTTTGCTGCGCGATGGTTTTGCTGCAGACATTGTCATCTTTGATGCGACCACGGTTAAAGACCAATCAACTTATGACCAACCCCATCAATACAGTACGGGTTTTGATTATGTACTTGTTAATGGTGTCATCACCGTTGATGGTGGAAAGCATAATGGCAAAAGAGCCGGTACCGTTCTTAGAAAATCCCTATAAATAACAAACTATAACACATGAAAAAACTGCTCCTATTCTGTTGCTGTTTACCCATGCTTTTGCAAGCGCAAACCAGCGTTAGCACAGGAAAGACCGAATCTGATTCCATACCTGTTTTTGTCAAAGACAGTTTAGACGGTTATATAAATCAAGCCCTCAAAGACTGGAATATTCCAGGGGTATCCGTTGCCATTGTCAAGAACGGAAAGATTGTAAAGATGAAAGGCTATGGTGTTACAGAATTGGGTGGTCAAGAACAAGTAAATGAAAATACCTTGTTTATGATTGGCTCCAATACAAAGGCATTTACTGCAACACTACTGGCCATGTTAGACAATGAGAAAAAAATATCATTAGATGACAAAGCCATTAAATGGCTGCCCGAATTCAAGATGAAGGATCCGTGGATTACCAAGGAAGTAATGGTCCGTGACCTACTTTGCCATCGTTTGGGGATGATGACTTTTCAAGGAGACTTTATGTTCTTTGATACCAAGCTAAACAGTTTGCAAATCTTAGATAAGTTTAGTAGGCTTACACCCAAGCACGGTTTTAGAACCACTTGGGGATATACCAATGCTGCTTTTCTTGCAGGTGGATTGATTGTAGGAAAGGCAACAAAAAGCAGTTGGGAAGAACAGTTGAGAACCAAACTATTTCAACCATTGGGTATGACCAGATCCTTGGCTCTTTCTGCAGAAATTGACAACGCCAGCAACAAAGCATTTGCGCATAGTATCATGGACGGCAAGTTGATCAAGATTCCTTATGGCAAACTTGACAATATTGCTGCTGCAGGCTCTATTAGCTCCTCTGCCAATGACATGACCAAATGGGTGAGCATGCAATTAAACAATGGCAAATTAGATGGCAAAATCATTGTGCCAGCCACTGCTATTAATGAAACCAGAACTCCACATTCTATTCTAGGTGATGGTGGCACACTTTATAACAAAGGACATTTTGCACTCTATGGCCTAGGTTGGTTTATGGAAGAATATGGTGGCAGAAAAGTAGTTTCACATACAGGTGGTGTAAATGGATTTGTAACCAGTGTAACACTGATCCCAGAAGAGAAATTAGGAATCATTGTTTTAACCAATACGGATCAGAATAATTTTTATGAAGCCCTGAAATGGGATATCATGGATGCTTATCTAGGTTACCAACAACGCAATTATAGTAAGGTATATCTTGGTTTTTACAATAGACAAACCAAGGCAGATGCAGAGCGGATTCAGAAGCTGCGTGATACCATTGCTATGAAACAACCGGCTATTCTTCCTTTGAAAGACTTTGTTGGCACTTATGAAAATGACCCTTATGGAACATTGACTATTCAAGAAGAGGGTGACCATTTGCGCGTAAAATTCCAACACCATGAAATGACGGGAAAATTGGAAGCCATTAGTGGCAATCGTTTTCTGATTAGTTATAGTAACCCTATTTGGGGAGTAGAACCCATTGAGTTTACTATTGTCAATAAACAAGTTAAATCCATCACTATTAAAGTGGCAGGATTTGTAGATTACTTACCTTACGAATTCAAAAAGAAATAAGATGCGTGCACCCTTTTTATTCCTAGCTGCGGGATTATTGTTCAGCCAGGCTAGCCAAGCCCAACAGGACTATATTAAGATTCACCAAAAAGCCATTTTTGCTGACTCGCACAATGATATCCTAACTGCCTGCATAGAAAAGAAATTATCTATGGATGCAGACCTAACGGGTAAAACGCATTCAGACTTGGCGCGTTTTAAAAAAGCTGGTGTAGATGTTCAGATTTTTTCAGTTTGGTGTGATGGCAATGAACCTAATCCATTAGGACTAGCCAATAGAGAAATGGATAGTTTGGACGCCGTGGTGAAACGCAATCCAGACGCTATTAGCATTGTACACAATCAGAAAGAATTAAAAGCTGCACTCAAGTCTAAAAAACTAGCAGCTATGTTTGGCGTAGAAGGTGGGCATATGATGAACAATGATTTGGAAAATCTGAATCGCTTTTATGCACGCGGCACGCGCTATATGACCCTGACTTGGAACAATAGCAATCCATGGGCTACATCGGCCATGGATGAGACTACCAAGAAAGACAGTCTGGCCCGCACCCACAAGGGGCTCACAGATTTTGGCAAACAAGTAGTACAACGCATGAATGAACTGGGTATGATGATTGACCTATCACATGTGGGTGAACAAACATTCTGGGATGCTATTAATACCACTACCAAACCTGTGATAGTTTCGCATAGCAATGCATATGCCCTCTGCCCTATTTTCAGAAATTTAAAAGACGATCAAATTAAAGCGGTGGCCAAAAATGGCGGGGTGATTGACCTGAATTTTTATTCTGGTTTTGTTGACAGTACGTTTAAGAAAAAGGAAGCCAAATTTGTATTGGCACATGCCCAAGAATTAGATGCATTAAAAAAGCAGGGCATGGTTCAGGAATACGCACTTTCTGTTTTAGCTGATAAATATGCTAGTGAAGTAACAAGCAATCGCCCACCCTTGAGTGCGCTGATGGATCATATGGATTATATTGTAAAACTAGCGGGTATTGATCATGTGGGTATTGGCTCAGACTTTGATGGCATTACTTCTCAACCCCAAGACTTGGATGGTGTATTGGATTACCCCAATTTGACCAAAGCCATGCTAGAAAGGGGTTATAGCAAAAAAGATATTAATAAAGTATTGGGTGGCAATTTGCTCCGTGTATTAAAAGCCAACGAAAACAAATAAAGCATTCTATGTTTAAATACCTGTTCTGTTTGTTGATGCCATTGAGTCTATTGGCTCAACCTAGTCAAAAAGAAATTACTCGTTGGGAAAATACCGCAGCGCAAGTAAGCATTGTGCGGGACCATTTTGGAGTGCCACATATTTATGGCAAGACCGATGCTCAAACCGTATTTGGTTTACTCTATGCACAGTGCGAAGATGATTTTAAGCGTGTAGAGATGAACTATATTGAAAAATTGGGTAGACTCTCTGAAGTAAAAGGCAGCGCAGAATTATACAATGACTTATTAATTCGTTTGATTATTGATAGTACAGAAGCCAAAAAAGACTTTGAAAACAGCCCTACCTGGCTCAAGCAATTATTGCAGGCTTATGCAGATGGGATTAATTTTTACTTGTACAAACATCCACAAGTAAAACCAGCTTTACTTACTCGTTTTGAACCCTGGTACCAATTGCTATGGACCGATGGAAGCATTGGTGCCATTGATGTTGGAGACGTTACGGTTGGAGAGTTAAAAGCCTTGTATGGTGGAGAAACTAATAGTACGGCATACTTTCCTACTCAACCAAAAATCTTTGAAGAACCCTTGCCCAGTGGTAGTAATGGATTTGCCTTTGGGCCATCCAAAACAAAATCGGGTAATGCCATTTTATATATTAATCCGCACGTGACTTTTTATTTTAGACCAGAAGTGGCCATGGAGTCTCAAGAAGGTCTGCACGCTTATGGTGCAGTTACTTGGGGGCAGTTTTTTATCTACCAAGGTTTTAATGAAAACTGTGGTTGGATGCATACATCGGGCTACGCCGATGTTGCAGATCTTTATCAGGAACAGGTGCAACAAAAAAATGGCGGCTATGTCTATAGCTATGACAAGCAAGAAAAGAAAGTAGGTGAGAAAAATATCAACATCCAGTATTTGGAGAATGGAAAAATCCTGTCTAAATCTTTTAAAACTTATTTTACGCACCACGGACCTGTGATGGCCAAACGCAATGGTCAATGGATTTCTGTGCGTTCTAATAACCGTTCTTTGAATGCCATTATTCAATCTTGGAAACGCACCAAGGCCAAGGGTTTTGAAGAGTATAAACAGATCATGGAACTCCGTTCCAATACTTCTAACAATACGGTCTTTGCAGATAGCAAAGGAAATATTGCATACTGGCATGGAAATTTTATTCCTAAGCGTGATGCTGCATTAAATTGGTCCAAACCCGTTGATGGCAGCACCAAAGCCACTGAATGGCAGGGGCTGCATAGTTTGGATGAAATGATCCATGTCTATAACCCCACCGATGGTTGGTTGCAAAACTGCAATAGCACACCTTTTACTGTTGCTGGAACCAAGAGTCCTTTGCGTGAAAAGTATCCGCGCTATATGGCTACCGATGGTGAAAATTTCCGAGGTATCAATGCGGTGAAAATTTTTAACACAGCTGAGAAATACAATATTGATGACGTAATCAAAAACGCCTACAACAGTCATTTGGCGGCTTTTGATCTATTTATTCCTGCACTCATTTCAGCCAACGAAAAATATGGTAGCGCTCCTAGATTTGCATCGCTGCAAGCAGCCATTTCCTTGCTCGGCTCATGGAATAGAAATAGTTCGGATACTTCTGTTGCTACTACCCTTGCCATTGAATGGGCGCAGAAACTTTGGCCTGCTGTGATGAGGCAAGTAGTAGAGGGTGATGAGTCTAATCAAGTGGCTAAGACACAATTGTTCTTATCTACCAGCAATCCAGAGAATTTATTGCAAACACTTGCTGTGGTGATCTCTGAACTCGAGTCCAAATTTGGAACTTGGCGCAAACCTTGGGGTAGCATCAACCGCTACCAACGTCTTACGGGCAACCTCACAGAATCCTTTGATGACAATAAACCTAGTCTTCCAGATGGTTTTGCGGCTTCTACTTGGGGTTGCTTGCCTTCTTTTGTTAGCCGTCCTTTTTCTGGCACCAAACTTCGCTATGGCTATAATGGCAATAGCTTTATTTGCGCGGTGGAATTTGGCAAACGCGTGGTGGCCAAATCTCTGCTGGCTGGTGGTAATGCTAGTGATCCAGCTTCTTCGCATTTTGGGAACCAGGCAGAAATGTATACCAAGGGGCGCTTTAAGGATGTGCTGTTTTACAAAGAGGATGTTCTCAAACAAGCTGAGCGTACTTATAAACCTGGGGAGTAATTTACAACACCCTAATATCCCACGCCCGGAAACTATCTTCTTCGCGGCTTCGCAAGCTCAAATGCCGCTCATAAGACAGTTCCCGTTCTTTGTGATGACCATACATGCATCCTATCTTGATTGCGAAGAGGACGGAGGAACGATCCGAAGACTGTAGGTTTTGATAAGCCAATCAGTAACCGGTCCATCTTCGATGATAATTTAGTTAGCAGCCCTTTTTTGCAGCCCTTTTATAAAAAGCTGCAATTGTGAAATTGGGTGGGTTAGGCTATACCTATCAACTGTTTAATTTATCTTGATAATAGTATTCCTTTAGATTACCGTATTGAGATAGATTTGGTTTTTCCAATCCTTCTATTAAGTCAAGTATATTTAAGCGCTTATTTGATATGTTTAAAGACTTGAAATAACTTTCTATTAGTGCAGTAATATTTGTACTATTAATTAATGCATAACTGATTGCTTTTTCAAACAATTCTTTATCAATATTAAGTTTCAAAGATTTTTTCATTTGTTATCATTAGAACCTAAAAAATACTACTTATCAAGTTCGTTGAAAAAGTAAATTTTAAAGTGAAAATTAAAAATACTCATAGATTAAATTGAAAAACACGATTATTATGAAATTCATACTAATAATTACGACTCAGAT
>CAIZMD010000576.1 GCA_903933995.1 uncultured Bacteroidota bacterium | reverse complement strand
GTAGTAGTAACTGATATTGCTAATGACCAAAGATGGAGACTCTATTGGGATGTTGCAAAGGAATATGGATTTAAAGCTTGCTGGTCTTACCCCATTTTAAATAGTCAAAGTCAGGTTCTAGGTACATTTGCTATTTATTATAATACCGTAAAAGAACCTACACTTGAAGAGGAAAAAACCATACTTAGGGCAGTGAATATTCTTAAAGTGATTATAGAGAATAAACAATTTGAAAAGGAGATTCTTGAAATTAATGAAAGGTATAACCTAGTTTCCAAAGCAACTAATGACATAATATGGGATTGGAATATTAGAAACAGTGAGGTCTTTAGAACAGGAGATGGATTAAAAGTATTGATAGATGAAGCCAATTCTTCACTTAGCCCTACTCATGGATCTTGGATAGACAAAATTCATCCAGAAGATGTAAATGAAGTAATACAACAAATGAATCATTTCTTGTATGAATCAGAAGATTTGTATTGGTCTGATTCCTACCGATTTTTAAAGTCAGATGGCAACTATGCCTACCTGTTTGAAAAAGGGTATTTAACAAGAAATGATAAAATGGAGCCAATTAGAATGATTGGCGCTTCGCGTGATATTACGTTACAAAAAGAAACGGAATTAATTCTAAAAAGTTTAAATGAAAAACTAGAAAAAAGAGCCGAACAACTGGTGAATTCAAATTTAGAATTGGAAAGGTTTGCATATGTAGCATCTCATGATTTACAAGAGCCATTAAGAATGGTTAGCAGTTTTTTACAATTATTACAAAAGAAGTATGAATCACAGTTAGATGAAACAGGTAATAAGTATATTCATTTAGCTGTTGATGGGGCAGACAGAATGAAACGATTGATTAGTGATTTGTTGCAGTTTTCAAGAGTGAGTAGCACAGCTATTGCTTTACAGCCTGTTGATACAAATGAAGTTGTTGAAGAATTGAAAAATCTCTTTAAAAATAAATTATTTGAATCCGGAGGTGTAATTCATTCTTCTAATTTGCCAGTTATTATGGCAGATAAAACGCCAATTACGCAATTGCTTCAAAATCTTATTGGGAATGCATTAAAATATAGAAGTGAGGCAGCTCCTGAGATTTGGGTAGATTGTAAGGAAGAAGCTGGTGAATATATATTTAGTATTAAAGACAATGGACTTGGGATTGATCCTAAATTTTTTGAAAAGATATTTGTCATTTTTCAACGATTGCACAATAAGAATGAATATAGTGGTACGGGCATAGGTCTAGCTATTTGTAAGAAGATAGTAGATAGGTTTAATGGTAGGATTTGGGTAGCATCTGAACCAGGTAAGGGTAGTACTTTTAGTTTTAGTTTTCCAAAATAAACAAATGACAGAACCATACCAGATATTATTGGTGGAAGATAATGAAGGGGATATGATCCTTACAATGGAGGCTTTAGAGGCATTGAACCATCAACACACAATTACTAGGGTAAAGGATGGAGAACAAGCCATTCATTTCTTAAAGAAAGAAGGGAGTTTTGAAAATG
>CAIZMD010000575.1 GCA_903933995.1 uncultured Bacteroidota bacterium | reverse complement strand
GTGGATGAGTTTGCAGATTTAATCATGACAGCTGGTAAGGAAGTTGAAATGCCGATTGCTCGTTTGGCCCAATTGGCCCGTGCCATTGGTATCCACTTAATCATTGCCACACAAAGACCATCGGTGAATATTATCACAGGTACTATTAAAGCCAACTTCCCTGCACGTATTGCATTTAAAGTGTCTTCTAAAATTGATAGTCGTACCATTTTAGACGCCGGTGGTGCAGAGCAATTAATTGGCAAGGGCGATATGCTTATTAGTTATAATGGAGAGATTACGCGTTTGCAATGTGCTTTTGTGGATACGCCTGAAGTAGAAAAAGTTTGTGCCTTTATTGAGGCCCAACAAGGCTATCCGCAAGCTTTCCTATTACCAGAATATGTAGACGAGAAAGAATTGGAAGGAAAGGATTTTGACAGCGGAGACCGTGACCCATTGTTTGAAGACGCAGCCCGCTTGATTGTGCAAAGCGGTATTGGTTCCACATCGCTCATACAACGCAGAATGAAACTGGGTTATAACCGCGCGGGTAGGTTAATGGACCAGTTAGAAGCATCTGGAATTGTAGGGCCTAACCAAGGATCCAAAGCCAGAGAAGTGCGGTTTAAAACTGAAATGGAGCTAGAGCAATATTTAGATTCCTTATAGGTTTCACAAGTATCTGTTAATCCGTTTTGACCGATTTAAACTTGAAGAAAGCCGATTAGTCAAAACCTTTAAGGTGCACCCTATTTCCCAAACAATGGAAGTTGTATATTTGCGCCAGAAATAAGACTATGCGAAAAATCTACTTGCCCCTGTTTGCCGTCCTGTTTATTTGCAGTCAACTCTTTGCACAGAATGACCCTAATGCCAAAAAAGTATTGGAATCAGTGAGTGCTAAAGTGAAAGGTTTCAAGGGAATCTCTGCCAACTTTACCATCAAATCTGTTAGTGCCAAAGGAAAAGACAATGGTACCAAAACAGGAACCATTGCCATTAAAGGACAGAAATACCTGTTAAAACAGGGAAAGAATGAAATTATCTGTGATGGTACCAATATCTACAATTTTGATGGTGCCAAAACCATTACCAAGTCTTTGTTAGAAGAGTCAAATCAGACCCTTAGTCCTCAAAATCTCTTGTCAAATTTTTATGACAAGGATTTTAATTACAAATTGGTTTCTTCAGCTGGTAATTTTCATGAGATTGAAATGACGCCTATTGATAAGCGCAAGAGCTTTCAAAAAGTGAACGTGTATATAGACAAATCCAAAAGCATTATAACCAAGGCCAAGGTCTTGGATAAAAGCAATAATACTTTGGAATTTGTGCTGAGTAATTTAAACACGGCAGCTAATTTGCCCGATGCTAGTTTCCAATTTGTAAGAACCAAGTATCCAAAAGACGCTGAGATCTTAGATTAATTTCAACTAACTATAACAATTCTTTTGAAAACCATTTGTGAAAGCAAGTGGTTTTTTTATGCCTTGTTTGTACTTTCAGACTATGAAACAATTGACTTTATTGCTATTGGCTGTGTTGATGCAACAATTATCCATTGCCCAGTTTACTGTTAGACTGGTGGTAACAGATGTAGCAACCAAAAAGAATGAGGATATCTATGTAGCTGGAAACTTTAATAATTGGAATCCCAAAGACGAGAACTATAAACTCAAAGTATTTGGTGGTAGCCGAAAATCAGTAGTGCTCAAAGACCTAGCTGCTGGCGTTTATGCATTCAAATTTACCCGTGGTGGCTTTGAGAAAGTAGAAACTACCGCAGATGGTAGAGATATTGCAGATAGGGTCCTAGAAGTAAATGGAGACCTATCCTTAGACCTAACCATTGCAGGTTGGAAAGATGATTACCCTGAAAAACCCAAGCGCTACACGGCCAGCCCACAAGTCAAAATCTTGGATACCGCATTTTCAATGACTCCATTAAATAGAAAGCGCAGAATTTGGGTCTATTTGCCCAAGGGTTATGCCAGTTCTGGTAAAACCTATCCGGTTTTGTATTTGCAAGATGGACAAAACCTATTCAATGAACAAACAGCAGCTTTTGGTGAATGGGGTGTAGATGAATGTTTAGATAGTTTACAACAAAAAATTGGTAAGGAATGCATTGTTGTAGGAATTGATCATGGCAGCAATAAACGCATGACGGAATACAATCCTTATACCCATGCGCAATATGGTATTGGGGAAGGAAAAGAGTATGCGGCATTTCTTTCAAAGACACTAAAACCCTTTATAGACGGGAAGTTCAGAACTAAGAAGTCTGCTGCCAATAACTTTATTGGAGGGAGTAGTATGGGGGCTGTAATTAGCTTGTATGCTATTACACAATATCCTGAATCCTTTGGCGGCGGTCTACTATTTTCACCCGCATTTTGGGTGGCTCCTGAATTG
Source organism: uncultured Bacteroidota bacterium (assembly GCA_903933995.1). Classification (GTDB taxonomy): domain Bacteria; phylum Bacteroidota; class Bacteroidia; order Chitinophagales; family Chitinophagaceae; genus Sediminibacterium. The sequence continues at coordinate 386 of CAIZMD010000575.1, read as the reverse complement.
TATGCAGAGGTTGAAAAGTTCAATCCTGCCAATGCACCTAAAATCTATTGCTATGCGGGAGGTAAGGAAAGCGCAACCATGGTTGCCGATATGAAAAAAATGACTGACCTCTTAGACAAAAAACAAAACATACAGATTAGAAAAGTGGTGAGTCCCTTGGGGCAACACAATGAAGCCTACTGGAGAACAGAATTTGCAGAAGCTTGGTCCTGGTTGTTGAGAGACTAGTTGGGAATCAAATAAGTGACTCCTTCAATAGCAAGATCTGTGTTGGAAAATACTTCGCGGGTCTCGCTTAAGAACTGGTCCAGTTTTTCGTATTTACTACTAAAATGACCAATCAACAGCTTTTTGGCCATCGCTTTAGCGGCAATACTGGCCGCTTG
>CAIZMD010000574.1 GCA_903933995.1 uncultured Bacteroidota bacterium | reverse complement strand
TTGCCTGATTGGGCACAGAGTTTGGGTATGGTGTTTAGCTTAATGCTGATTGCTCCATCTTGGGGTGGTATGCTAAATGGTCTATTCACTTTGCGTGGCGCTTGGGACAAAGTAAGAGAAGATCCTATTTTGAAATTCATGGTGGTAGCTATTACCTGTTATGGTATGAGTACTTTTGAAGGCCCATTATTGAGTATCAAGAGTATCAATGCTATTACACACTTTACTGACTGGACCATTGCACACGTACACGTTGGTGCTTTGGGATGGAATGGCTTTCTCACATTTGCCATTTTGTATTACCTAATTCCTAAATTATACAATACCCCATTGTATTCTAAGAAATTAGCAACTACCCATTTCTGGGTTGGAACCATTGCGATTGTTTTGTATGCTATCCCAATGTATTGGGCTGGTTTTACACAAGCTTTAATGTGGAAACAATTTACTGAAGAAGGAACTTTAAAATTCCAGTTCTTAGAAACCGTTACCCATATTATTCCCATGTATGTTACCCGTAGCGTAGGTGGTTTGCTCTACCTAGTGGGTGTATTTATCATGGTGTATAATATTTATAAAACGGTTAAAGCTGGTTCATTGGTTGCAGAAGAAGGTGCAGAAGCTCCTTCTCTTGCCAAAGGCGATGAAGTAGAAACACATGGTAAACAATACTGGCACAGATGGATTGAAAGAAGACCCATTCAAATGTTGGTATTCTCTCTAGTAGCAGTAGCCATTGGTGGTATCCTTGAATTGGTGCCTACCTTCTTAATCAAGAGTAATATTCCAACCATTGCAGCAGTGAAACCTTATACTCCGCTGGAATTACAAGGAAGGGATATTTATATCCGTGAAGGTTGTTATCTCTGTCACTCACAAATGATTCGTCCTTTCCGTGATGAAGTAGCCAGATATGGCGAATATAGCAAAGCAGGTGAATTTGTTTACGACCATCCATTCCAATGGGGTAGTAAGCGTACCGGTCCAGATTTAGCGCGTATTGGTGGTAAGTATCCAGACAGCTGGCATTATAACCACATGCTAGAACCTCAAAGTATGAGTCCTGGCTCCATTATGCCTTCTTACGGTTGGTTATTTGACAATAAGATTGATACTTCATTAACAGGTGCTAAGATTAGGGCTATGCAAACCCTAGGTGTACCATATCCAGAAGGCTATGACAAAATAGCTAATCGGGATTTGATGCAACAAGCCAACCTGATTAGAATCAATTTGAAAATTGAAAAACTGATTACACCTGCAGACGCAGAAATTGTAGCCATGATTGCCTACCTGCAAAGGATGGGTACAGATATTAAACTGGCTGCTAAACCTGCAACTACTGCTTCAAAATAACTGAATTGGCGGCTGCCAAAACAGCCGCCAACTTTAAAAATTGAATTGTATGAAATTTATCAATTACCTAGAAAAAATAACCGGAGTGGACATTTTCGGGTTGTCTTCTTTAGTCATCTTTTTTAGCTTTTTTGTACTAGTTCTTTTATGGATGTACAAAGCGGATAAAAAAATGCTAGACAAGATCAATCATTTACCACTTGATAATTAAGCACCTCTTAAAACCATTGATATGTTTAAAAATCGTTTCTCCATAGCTCATTGGGTCAAGGCGATTCTGATAGTTGTGATTTCTATCGGACTTGGCTCTAACGATGCATTTGCGGCAGGCCCACCTAAAGCGTCGGAATTATCCAACCCTTTAGCACAAGTATTGCTAGTAATAATAGTGGGATTATTATTAGCCATTGGCCTTTTGGCCAATGTGATACTTGGGGCCGCGCAAATGTATTTACAAAGATTTAAAGAAGAACGCAAGCGCTCTGATGCAGCTAGCAAAACCGTAGCAGTAATTCTGTTCTGTTTGGTTAGCACCGCATTGTTTGCTGCAGATGCACCAGCTGCAGACGCAGCATCAGCGCCTGTTGAAACAACCATTGCAGGTCTTGGATTATTTTCTTTTTATGCCTTGATTTCAGTAATTGTTCTTGAGCTACTGATATTGCTAGTATTATTAAGCAATCTGAAAAAGCTTTTGGCTAAAGAAGCTGCACTAACAACTATTACGGAAGCTACAGAAGAACCAACTGAATCTGCCTTGGTTAAATGGTGGGATAATTTGAACAAGTTTCGCCCAATTCAAGAAGAAGCCAATATAGACCTTGGTCACAATTACGATGGTATTCGTGAATTAGATAACCGTCTTCCACCATGGTGGTTATATGGATTCTATTTGACC
>CAIZMD010000573.1 GCA_903933995.1 uncultured Bacteroidota bacterium | reverse complement strand
CGTGTTTTTCTTGATCAGCCACACTTACATTCCCAAAAGTGAACAATACCAAACCAAGTTTGGGTAATTGCATATTGGCCTCGTAAGCAGCTTCTTTTATGTCTTGGTAATAACTCATTGGTATTGGGTTTCTAAGAAAGCACCTAGTCTGTGATAGGCTTCCATTCTGGTTTGGTAATAATGAGCCGTACTTGCATCTGGATAATAAGTAGCGTCAAAACCCTGTCCCATATATTGCATGGCTTGTTCTAGGTTTTCAAACACCTTTGCTGCAGTTGCTGCAAACATGGCAGCACCTAGTGCACAGGTTTGTTCACTCTTATGTATTCTGATGGGCATTTGCATTACGTTACTCATTACCTGCATAATATACGGAGATCTTTTGGCAACACCACCCAATCCAATCAAACCCTTGATAGGAACGCCCTCTTGTACAAAGCGGTCTACAATGGCTTTGGCACCAAAACAGGTTGCTTCTACAATGGCTTTGAACACAGCAGCAGCATCTGTTGACAGATTTAATCCACTAAATCCTGCTTTTAATAATTGGTTGGCATCTGGTGTTCTTCTTCCGTTTAACCAATCTAAAGCAAGCGGGTCTGTATCTTTTAAAGGCAATGCTGCAGCGGATTTGGTGAGTTCCACAATCATATTGGCAGAGAGCTCTTCCAGCAGTTTTGCTTTGGTGTTTGTGTCTATTAATTGACTATTGCCAATGATTTGTTCCGATGGCCCAAGTAAGAATTTTTTAAACCAAGCATAGCTATCGCCAAAGGCAGACTGACCGGCTTCTAAACCAATCATGCCAGGAAGCACGGAACCGTCTACTTGGCCGCAGATCCCTTTCACTAAGATCTTTTCCATATCAGCCCTTGGTGCCACCAACATATCGCAGGTAGAGGTACCCATGACCTTGCTTAAATGGTATGGTTCAATTTGTCCACCCACGGCCCCCATATGCGCATCAAATGCACCAACTGCAACGATGGTAGTTGCAGGAAGTCCTAATTTATTGGCCCATTCGGGCGATAGTGTTCCTGCAGATTGATCTGACGTAAAAGTGTCTACACCCAATGATGCGGTATAGCCATCTAACAAATGGTCTAAGCTGGTAAAAAAATCATTGGGTGGATAACCTCCAAATGCGGCAGACCATAAGCCCTTGTGTCCTGCTGCACAAACCCCACGTTTCATTTGAGCAAGTTCCGTTTGGCCCGTGAGTAAGAAAGGAATCCAATCACAGTGTTCCACCCAAGAATGGCAGGCTGCTCTTACTTGTTCGTCTACACGAACAATGTGCAAGAGTTTAGACCAGAACCATTCTGAAGAATAAATGCCGCCAACAAATTGTAAATAATTGGTATCAAATTTTTTGGCGTGCTCATTAATAGCAGCAGCTTCATTCACAGAACTATGGTCTTTCCAAAGTACAAACATGGCGTTTGGATTCTCTGCAAATGCTGGAAGCATTGCAAGGGGAGTACCTGTTTTGTCAACCGCTACTGGTGTAGAACCCGTGGTATCAACACCAATGCCGCAAACCGCTGCAGCTATTGCTGGGCCACATTTTGCAACACAGTCTTTGATGGTTGCTTCTAATCCTTCAATATAATCTAAGGGGT
>CAIZMD010000572.1 GCA_903933995.1 uncultured Bacteroidota bacterium | reverse complement strand
TCACGGGTATTCACCATTATGCGTAAGTAAGCCAAGAAATCCTTGATCTCTTTGCGTTGATAGAAGCTGGTACCTCCGTAAATTCTATACGCAATGCCCATACGGCGCAGACTTTCTTCATAAGCCCGGCTCTGTGCATTGGTTCTATATAAAATGGCAAAGTCTTGGTTGTAAAAATGGTTGCGCAGTTTTTGTTCCTGAATGGTATCAGCCACAAATTTGCCCTCGTCATTATCCGTCATGGTACGCACCAATCTGATCTTTTCACCTTCGTTATTATCCGTCCAAAGGTTCTTAGGAATCTGCCCCTGATTAATCTTAATCACTTCATTGGCCACATGAATAATATTCTTGCTGCTTCTATAGTTCTGTTCCAGCTTGACCACTTTTACATCGTCATAGTCTTTTTGAAACTGGAGAATGTTTTCAATGGTGGCGCCGCGAAAACTATAAATACTCTGTGCGTCATCACCCACTACGCAAATATTCTCATGGGCTGCCGCCAATAATTTGGTAATCTGGTACTGTACCGCGTTGGTATCTTGGTACTCATCTATCAGGATATACTTGAATTTGTGCTGGTATTTGTGCAAGGCATCAGGAAAACTATTTAAGAGCTCGTGCATTTTCAGCAACAAGTCATCAAAATCCATGGCCCCGTTTTTAGCGCATCTATTGGCATAAGCCAGATAGATCTGAGCAATGGCCTGACGGTTGGCCCGCATGTCTTCCTGTTGTATATAATAGTCATTGGCGTATTCCGCTGGACCCACCAAAGCATTCTTGGCCTGAGAAATCCGGTTGCCCACCACACTGGCTTTATAGTGTTTGTCATCAAGGTTTAGCTCATTCACCACGGTTTTGATTACGGAACGACTGTCTTCCGTGTCATAAATGGTAAAATTGCTGGGATAACCCATTCTATAGGCTTCGCCCCTCAAAATCCGGGCAAAAACGCTGTGGAAAGTACCAATATAGAGGTTGCGCGCCTCAGAATTGCCCAAGATCTTCTCAATCCTTTCCTTCATTTCTGCCGCCGCCTTATTGGTAAAAGTCAGGGCCAATATATTAAACGCGTCTACCCCACCCGCCATTAAGTGGGCAATTCGGGTGGTCAACACCTTGGTTTTACCGCTTCCCGCACCCGCAACAATCATAATTGGACCGTTTATATGCGTCACTGCTTCATATTGCGGTTCATTCAACCCCTTGAGATATTCTTGCATGGCTGCAAGATAAATAGATGCCCGCTTGAAAAACCTGATGTGGAAATCAATTCGTTAAATCGAGGCTAAGATTCCTGTTTTGGCTTGTGGGCAAGCTATTGGGGCCTACCTTTGCCGTCCCCCCGATTTTGGGGACCATTATTGAAAATCAATAGCTTATGCGTTTTTTGAGGTTCAAAAAAATCCGGTTCCTGCTAATCCCCGTTATCTTATTAATGGGTGGTTTGGTATTTGGTACGGGTCATGACGGACCAAAAAAAACCAAGCTTCCCGCCCATAAAGACTCCTCGGTTACAGCCCTAGCCGATAATAATCGGACTTTTTTATACGATTCTCTTGACCTAGACGGCTTAGGTTTATCCAAAGAAGCTTTCAATCTGGCTTTAACCGGGTATCAAAGTTTGCTAGAAGCGGGTAAGGTTCAAAAAGACAATATCCTCACCATTATAGATTTTAGTTTGCCTTCTAGTCAGAAAAGGCTTTTTGTAATAGACCTCTCAACTGGTGCCTTATTGTTCAACACATTTGTTTCTCACGGAAGAAATTCAGGAACAGCCCTTGCTTCTAAATTCTCCAACGCCTTTAATAGTTTTAAAAGCAGCCTGGGTTTCTATACAACGGGTAGTCCATATTCTGGTAAACACGGGTACAGTCTTCGCTTAGAAGGACAAGAAGCTGGCATTAATGACAATGCCATGGAAAGAGGGATTGTGATGCATAGTGCGGATTATGTAAACGAGCGCACCATTCACCAAATGGGATATTTGGGTCGCAGCCAAGGTTGCCCCGCTATTCCAGAAGCTTTGAAAAAACCCATCATTGAAACTATCCGCAACGGAAGTTGCTTATTTGTCTATAGCCCAGACAAATCGTACACAGCTCATTCTAAATTGCTTCAGAAGGGTTCTATTTAAGGGACCATTATTGCCCATATTTCTCATTTATCTATAACAAATAGGTGTAATATTAGTTTTTGTTACTATTTTGTTGCTTTATTCATAGCAACCCAATAACCATGAAACGCATCCCACTATTTATTGCCCTTTTTCTGACAACACATCTGTCTTTTTCTCAAAAATCTTGGTTCTCTGTTTATACCGATTCGGCTACTATGGTCCAAGACGGCGCCGCCATTACCAAGGCATTTATTGCCGATATTAAAAAGATCAAACCAAGCATTAACCTAGACGTAACAGCCGTTTTGAATAC
>CAIZMD010000571.1 GCA_903933995.1 uncultured Bacteroidota bacterium | reverse complement strand
GGTCCAGCTGGCGCGATTAAAAGCTTTTACGGGTGGAAAATAGGTGCCCCCATAAAAAGGCTTTTTATCTGGGGTAAGAAAAACATTCAAGGGCCATCCACCGCTACCCGTCATGGCTTGCACTGCATCCATATACAGATGATCTAGGTCTGGGCGCTCTTCTCTATCAATCTTGATATTGATAAAATATTGGTTCATCAGCTGGGCCGTGGCTTCGTTTTCAAAGCTTTCCCTTTCCATTACATGACACCAATGACAAGCCGCATAGCCAATACTCACCAAGATGGGTTTGTCTTCTGCAATGGCCCTATTCAAAGCCTCTTCACCCCAGGGATACCAATCTACTGGGTTATGTGCGTGTTGCAATAAATAGGGGCTGGATTCCTGAGCAAGTCTATTGGTATGCATGTATCTATGTTTGAATCTATTACAAATGAAAAGCCCCGCGGTTGCGGGGCGCTCAATAAAAAGTTGCTAAATTATTTTTTAACGGGCTTACCCAATGCCAGGTATTGATCCAAAGCCGCCACCATACTTGGTTTTTGAGGCGATGGTACTTTAAACTCAAGGTTCAAACCAGCGTCTTCAACTGCTTTAGAAGTATTGCCACCAAAAGCACCAATGATGGTACCGTTCTGTTTAAATTCGGGATTATTGTCAAACAAGCTTTTTACACCACTTGGTGTGAAAAAGCAGATCACGTCATATTCTTTGTCAAGCAAGTGTTTGATATCATTGCTGATACTTCTGTACATAAAGCCTAACTGGTATTCACACTTGTTGTTCTTCATGTAGCCACAGATCTCATTGTCTTGCTGGTTTTCACTGCAGACATACAAGAATTTTTCATTCTCCTTGTGCTTGTTCACCACGTCAAACATGCTCTTATTGGTACCATCGGCACCATAAAACACTTTGCGTTTTCTATAAAGAATGAATTTTTGCAAATACAACGCCACAGCCTCGGTAATGCAGAAATATTTGGTATCCTGACCAATGGCAATTTTCATTTCTTCACATGTGCGGAAGAAATGGTCAATGGCGTTTCTACTGGTGAAAATAACAGCTGTAAACTGGAGGATATCAATTTTCTGTTTTCTAAATTCTCTAGCTGGAATACCTTCTAGTTTGATAAAGGGATGAAAAACCAATTCAACCTGATGTTTCCGCTCTAGATCAAAGTACGGAGACTTTTCACTTTCCGGTCTAGGTTGGGAGATGAGGATCCTTCTTACTTTCTTGACAGTACCCGAATTTTTTGACCCGCTTTTTGCCATGCTAATACGCTATAAGAATAATGGATGATTAGATACTACCAGTCAGGTTATCGAGTAACAGTTTGTATATCAACACCAGTGGGAGTAATTCAACAGCGCAAAGGTACAAGAAAAAATGTAAGGCGCTAACTTTCAAATTATTCCGGATGGCCCCGAATCCAATCAGGTAACGGTAAACAAAAAGAATGGAACAGATACCCAAAGAAATGGTGGTGGCCACTTGCATCATGGGTTCTGGGGAATAGGTTAAAACAAGAACAAATGGGATTAAAATGATCCCTAATACTTTATTCACCAAGAAAACTATAAAAGTGTAGGCGTTGGTGGCATCGCTTACATTAAATACCCAGCCCGAAAAGCTCAAGAACAGGAATTTTCCTAGATACACCACTAATAACAATAAACAACTATATGCAACCAGTTGATAAAAAGGCAGGTTTACCCATTGCTTGTGCTGCACCAACAAACTCACATACAATCCGGCACTGGCCAGAAATAAAAAATTGAGGAGAATAGACGCCAAATTATTTTGGAGTAATTGCTCTCTGGTCTGTTTTTGCCTAACCGATGTTTGCATCACCAGCAAGAACAGGTTTTTAAAATACTTGGGAAAGATCAATCTAATGGCGGCCAAAATACCCACCAAACCGGTTAAGATATAAAACAATAATTCGTGACTTTCCCTTTTTCGTTCTTGGCTAAATTGTTGCAGGGCGGGGGCCTGAAAGGGAAGGTATTTGCTATACAAGTATTTGGCATAGGTTCCCGTGTCAGGTCTAGACGCCAAGATTTGCATTTGAAGGGCTTTTTTGGTAGAATCCAATTGCAAACTATCCAAGACCATTTGTTTGGCCAGACTGTCTTTTAATAGGGTACTGTCTTTTTGCACCCTAACACTGTCTTTTACCAAACTGCTATCCTTTTGCGCAGCTAGGGCCATATGCAGAGATAGCAAGAGTAAAAGACAAAGGAACTGCTTCAAAAGAATGGGTTTGAAGCAAAAATATTGAACTGCCGCCATAATCCCCGCAAAAGATAATCTATAAGTTTAGGCCAT
>CAIZMD010000570.1 GCA_903933995.1 uncultured Bacteroidota bacterium | reverse complement strand
TATCCTTGTAGGAAAGATTCCTATATCGTTTTCGTATCTTGGGCTACCCTCAAAACTGCCATATGAACCATTGGAAAATCAAAGCATCTCTTTTCCTCAACTATTTTGTTTTTGCCTTACTGCTGAATAGTGTGGGAACCGTTATTTTACAGGTACAAAACAACTATCAAGTTTCCGCTTCTTCTGCCAGCATTTTAGAGGCATTCAAAGATTTAAGCATTGCCATTGCCTCTTTTTTTATTGCTTCTTATATTAATAGGATTGGATACAAAAAATCCATGTTATTGGCTCTGGCATTTGTGGGTATGGGTTGTTTATTAATGCCCTTGTTACCTAGTTTCCTAACTACAAAATTGCTGTTCGCTATTACAGGTGCCAGTTTTGCCATGATCAAAGTGAGCGTATTTGCAACCATTGGGATTATTACAAAAGACGAGAAAGAACACGCCAGTTTCATGAATTTTATTGAGTCCTTTTTTATGGTGGGGATTCTTACTGGCTATTTTATTTTCAGCGCTTTTGTAGACGACTCAAATCCTGCATCCACTTCCTGGTTGGAAGTATATTATCTATTGACGGCATTGGTTGCCATTGCCTTTTTGCTCTTATTATCGGCTCCCTTAGACGAATCAAGTGTTCACAATAACAAGGAAGAAAAAACCAATAATTTTAATGAAATGTTTCAATTAATACTTTTACCAATAGTGCTGGTTTTTGTAACTAGTGCTTTTGTTTATGTATTAATTGAACAGAGTATCATGAGTTGGCTACCTACCTATAACAACAAAGTATTACAACTACCACAATCATTGAGTATTCAAATGGCCAGTATCTTGGCAGGGGCTACTGCAATTGGACGTTTTTTGGCTGGGCTAGTTCTTAGAAAATTAAATTGGCTTCTAGTCTTGACTACTTGTTTATTGCTTGCGGCCGCCTTGGTTTTAATAGCTATTCCGCTAGCCAACAACGCAGATACTTCTCATGTTACTGGTTGGTTAGATGCACCTATAGCTACGTTTATCTTTCCCTTAATTGGTTTTTTATTAGCCCCCATCTATCCAGCCATTAACTCTGTAATTCTATCGGCATTGCCCAAGAACAAACATGGCTATATGTCTGGTTTGATTGTCATTTTTTCTGCCCTTGGAGGAAGTACTGGTTCCTTGATTACTGGATATATTTTCCAACATTATGATGGCAAAACTGCTTTTTATTTCTCATTAGCCCCTATTAGTTTATTGGTATTATTATTAATTGGCTTTTACAGAATTCAACAAAAATCATTACCAAACAAAGGCTAGCAATGCAAAAATTCACTCAAGTGTATCAGTTAGTTGAATTGTTTGACTTAGTCCAAACTTCTCATATTTTGGAAGATGGAAAGTCTTTTGTGGATTGCATTCCGCTTGTTCCATTTGAACAAATTCAAGTAGCTTTTGAGAAAGAAAAAGCGTTGCCAGGCTTTTGTCATTTAGCGCCGCAAAAAGGTCTGCCTTTGTGCGCCTGCGCAAGCG
>CAIZMD010000569.1 GCA_903933995.1 uncultured Bacteroidota bacterium | reverse complement strand
CTGTAGCCTTAGTGGCTGCTGGCGTGATTGCTAAAAAAATATTGAAAACAGCCGAGGGCGATGCTACAATTGAAGTAGTTGCCAATATTTTAGAAATTGCTGGAGAACAGGATTTGGAAAAGGGTTTGGATAAAGCCATTGAAGCCAAAGACAGTGTTGGAGGAATTGTGGAATGCAGGGTTACTGGTTTACCAATTGGTTTGGGTGAACATTTTTTTGATTCAGTTGAATCCTTGATCAGTCATGCTGTATTTGCTATTCCTGCAGTAAGAGGTATTGAATTTGGAACCGGATTTGCTGCAGCCAAAATGTTTGGGGTGGAGCATAACGATGCCATTTTGGATGCCAGTGGAAAGACCGAATCTAACCATGCGGGTGGTATTGTGGGTGGATATACCAATGGAAATGAATTGGTTTTCCGCATTGCCATAAAACCAACATCTTCAACTCCTAAAGAACAGCAAACCTGGAATTGGGAAACCAATGAAGTGGAATCATTCTCTGTAAAAGGAAGACATGATTTGTGCATCGCGCTACGCGTACCAGTTGTGCTAGAAGCGGTAACAGCCATGGTGTTGGCTGATTTGATGTTAATTGATCAAAGGATTAAAAGAGTTTTATAAAAGCATTAAGAATTTAAAAAAATAACAAAAATGGAATCAGATTTTATATATCACGTGACAACGCCAGAAAAATGGGCTGAAGCACAAAGCAAAGGACAGTTTGAGGCCGATAGTTTGGCTACTGAAGGATTTATACATTGCAGTACAGAAGCCCAAGTAGCTGGTGTATTAGAAAGATATTATCAAGGACAAACAGGTCTTATCAAATTAAAAATAGAGAAGTCAAAAGTAGAGCGCCCCTTGATTTTTGAATTAGCGGGCTCTATCAATGAAGTATTTCCTCATATTCATGGCGCCATTAATTTGGATGCTGTTGTAGATGTAACACCTGTCTAGCATGCACCAATACTTGATCAATGCTTCTATTCAAATTCTGCCATTGGCACAGGATAAGCATCCTTATGAATGGGTAGATGAAGCCATTGCCATTATTCAAGCATCTGGTATTAAACACGAAGTAGGGCCTTTTACTACCGTGTTAGAAGGAACCTATGCAGAAGTGATGCAAGTAATTGATCAGGTTAATAATCATCTATCTGAGAAGGGTTGTGCCGAGTGGATAACAGGATTGCAATTGCAAATCAGAGCAGCTTCAGATATGACTGGAGAGGAGAAGGTTGAGAAGTACAAGTAGGAGTGAAGAGTGAAGAGGGAAGAGTGATTACAATTTTTGTAATTAGTAAAGATCATAAATAAAGAAGCCGCTCAATTGAGCGGCTTCTTTGTTTTAGTAGTTTGGATTTACGCCCGTATAATTCATGGGGCTGATAGATTTAAGTTCTTTTTTCAATGCCGCAGAAATTTTTAGTCCATTGATAAATGCGTGCATAGAAGCTTTGTCAATTTTATGGTTACCCCTGGTTAGGTCTTTTAGAGCTTCATAGGGGTTGGGGTATTTTTCTCTTCTCAAAATGGTCTGAATGGCTTCTGCCACTACTGCCCAGTTATTGTCAAGGTCTTCTCTGATCTTGGTTTCATTTAAAACCAATTTATTCAATCCTTTTTCCAAAGATTTAAGTGCGATGGCTATATGGCCAACAGGTACGCCAATATTACGTAAGACAGTACTATCTGTTAAGTCTCTTTGTAAACGGCTAATGGGCAATTTGGCTGAAAGATGTTCTAGTAACGCATTGGCCATACCTAGGTTGCCTTCTGCATTTTCAAAGTCAATGGGGTTCACTTTATGGGGCATGGCAGAGGAGCCAACTTCTCCTGCCTTGGTCTTTTGTTTAAAATAGTCCATACTAATATAGGTCCAGATATCTCTGCAAAGGTCAATGAGAATGGTATTGATTCTCTTAAGACTATCAAACTGTGCAGCAAGATTGTCATAGTGTTCAATCTGAGTAGTGAATTGCATACGTTGCAATCCCAAACGCTGATCAACAAATTCATTACCCAACAGCACCCAATTCTTTTTTGGGTAAGCTACTTGGTGTGCATTAAAGTTTCCGGTTGCACCTCCAAATTTAGCGGCATAAGGTACCTGAGAAAAAAGGTTAATCTGGTTATCAATTCTTTCAATAAAAACCATCAACTCTTTACCCAATTTGGTAGGAGATGCGGTTTGTCCATGTGTTCTAGCCAATAAGGGCACATTTTTCCAAGCCTTGGCCAAGGAACGCAATTGAGATTGCAGGTTAATCAAACTTGGAAGCCATTCCTGTTCCATGGCGTGTTTCCAGCTCAAAGGGATGGAGGTATTGTTGATATCCTGAGAAGTAAGACCAAAATGGATCCACTCTTTTAGTTCTCCAATACCCGCTTTGTCTAATTGCTCTTTTAAGAAGTATTCTACGGCCTTTACGTCGTGATTGGTAATGGATTCAATCTGTTTAATGGATTGAGCATCGGCTACGCTAAAATTGGCTAATACGGCTTTTAATGCGGTTCTAGCTTTTATAGGTAATTTGAAAAACCGTTTATCGGCTAAAAAGAAAAAATATTCAATTTCTACCAAGACCCTGTACTTGATCAGTG
>CAIZMD010000568.1 GCA_903933995.1 uncultured Bacteroidota bacterium | reverse complement strand
GACCTGAAATTACTCCTGAGCATAAAGAATAGTCCTACCAAAATACCAATGATAATGCCTGTTAACAGGTCAGTAAATAGAATGGCTAAGATGGTTGTCATAAAGGGTACAAACTGGTCCCAACCCTTTGCATAAAATTCCTTGACCTGTTTAATACTAGCTAATCTATACCCTGTAAATATTAAAATAGCGGCTAAACTACTCAGTGGAATTAGGTTTAAAAGCTTTGGAATGAAGAGTACAAAAACCAGTAATAAAACTCCATGAGAAATACTTGACAGTTTTGATTTTGCCCCAGCTACTACGTTTACTGACCCCCTAATCAATACAGCAGTTATAGGTAAACCACCAATCAAGCCTGACACTATATTGCCCAATCCCTGCACTTTCAATTCCCTATTGGTGGGTGTGACTCTTTTTAATGCGTCTAATTTATCAATGGCTTCCACACTCAAAAGCGTTTCCAAACTAGCTACCACAGCTATGGTAAATGCAATGATCCAAACATCAGGATTATTCCATTTTGAAAAATCAGGCATGGTGAACAAGGTCACGCTATTTTGCAGGTCAGAAACAATGGGTAATGAAACCAAGTGCTTGTCTTCCAATGCCAATTGCGGATATTGACTTTTAAAGAATGCATTTAATAAGATCCCAACAAGCACTACCATTAAAGGACCTGGGAAAAAATGAAAGATGCTTTTATGATGAGCCACTTTTTTCTCCCAAATAATTAAAATGGCCAAAGAAACTAGACCAATAATTACAGCACCACCGGTAAATAATTGTCCTGCTTGTAAGATTTCTGTGAATGTATTATTATCATCCGCTTGCGTAAAGGTTTCGTCTCCTTCAAAATCGGCGTCATAGCCTATCAAGTGGGGTAACTGCTTCAAGATCAAGATTAGACCAATAGCGGCCAACAATCCTTTGATCACAGAATTGGGTACAAAATCTCCCAAGATCCCAGCTTTGGCATAACCTAGTAATATTTGAAAAACACCTGCAATTACAACAGCTAGCAAAAACACGTCATAAGCCTGCAGTTTCAGGATCCCATTTGCAACAACTACAATTAAACCAGCCGCCGGGCCACTCACACTCAAGGCCGATCCACTCAAGCATCCCACCAAGATCCCACCTACAATTCCTGCTATAATACCAGAAAATAAGGGTGCTCCTGACCCAAGGGCAATTCCCAAACATAGTGGCAATGCCACCAAAAAAACCACCAGCGATGCTGGCAAATCGCTCCCAGCTGTTTGAAAATATTTTTTCATAGAGTAATGTCTATCAATACTTTAAAGCAAGTTTTTGTCTAAAAAAATTATTGGACATAGGAATACCCTGCAATTTGCATTTGAGACCTTAACAAAAATTACGAGATTTTGTTTAAACTATATGTTCAAACCACCGCAAGCGCTCAACACTTGACCCGTAATATAGGAGCTCATGTCACTGGCCAAGAACAAAGTGGTATTGGCAATCTCTTCTGCCTTACCAAACCTACCCAATGGGATTTTTTTCAGGAACTCAGTAGCGCCGTCACCGTCTTGCAGGTAATGGGTCATATCTGTTTCCACAAATCCAGGGGCAATAGCATTGCAACGAATATTTCTACTACCCAATTCATGGGCCACAGACTTGGTAAAGCCAATAATCCCAGCTTTAGATGCTGCATAGCTACTCTGACCCGCGTTACCGCGAATGCCAATAATGGAACTCATATTAATAATGCTACCAGTCCTAGCCTTCATCATAGGCTTAATTACCTGCTTGGTCATATTAAATACAGACTTCAGGTTAATATCCATTACATCGTCCCATTGTTCTGCGGTCATACGCAAGAGCAGGTTATCCTTGCTAATCCCGGCATTGTTCACACAGATATCAATGGCACCAAATTCTTTTAAAACATCGTTTACAAAAGATTCGCACTGAGCAAAATCGCCCGCATTGCTCTTGTATGCTTTTGCTTTTACACCAAGGGCAATCAGTTCTGCCTCAAGCGCTGCCGCTTTTTCAGCCGAGCTATCACTCACATAAGTAAAGGCAATATTGGCTCCATGTTCGGCCAATTTTAAAGCAATGGCTGCGCCGATGCCTCTTGCGGCACCAGTAACAATAGCAACTTTATTCTCCAGCAATTTCATAATAGCGTCTTTTAAGTGGAACAAATGTAAAAGATTTACCCGTAAATATGCT
>CAIZMD010000567.1 GCA_903933995.1 uncultured Bacteroidota bacterium | reverse complement strand
GATTTTCAATTGAGATTTGTTTGGGTAAAAGGCCATGCCGATAATGCCATGAATAACCGATGTGATGAATTAGCAACGGCTGCGGCAGATGGTGGGAATCTATTAGTTGATGAAGGGTACGAATTGGAAAATCCTAACTAATCTATTCCAATGTTTTAATTGGTTAACATATAGAGGACTTCAAAGTATTAATTAAGATGAAGTAATAAAAACAGAAAAGCCGCATCACTGCGGCTTTTCTGTTGAAATATTTTAAAGCTAACAATTAAGCAACTTGCTTATTGCCATAGGCATTTCTAAGAAAATAATATCCTCCAAACAGGATGGCAGAAAATACAATCGTACCTGCAACTGAATTCTGGTAGAAAGGTATACCATCTGTTAAAGTAAGGATCAGACCATTAAAGGTTTTGGGATGATTGTATCCACCTCCACCCATCCAAACCATTCCGTTTGACAACAAGAAATAAACAGTAGGTGCGCCAAGGCTAGCCAACACCACTTTGCCAATTTTCATTTCACTAATCATGAATCCAAAAACCGTTAATGATGCAATCAACAAATAGTTCATCCATTGACCACTATAAAATCCTTGGATACTTGAGTACCCCATTGTGTACAAACCTTGATACAACAAATCTGAAAGGAACATGGAAAGTACGGGTAAGGCAAAAGCCCACTGCTTGTTTTTTACAAAAAAAGCGCCTCCAAACAAAGCCATGGCAATTTGTGGTGCAAATCCATAAGGCCTATTGGGTATAATACGATACACTGCCGCTACAACTACCAACAGCATTAAAGAGATAAATAGATTTTTATTCAATTTCATTATTGTCAATTTCAGGGCAAAAATAGGCGAAAATAGATTCGATAAAAGCTTTTTTGGCAATTTGTGAAGAACGCGGGTATAAGCTATACAAAAGCCTTATATAGCGTGCATTCTCCGGAACTTTGAATTTCATAATTAGCTCCTGGAAACATACAAAGAGCCTCCCCTTTCCTGACTACCATATGGTTATTGATAACAGCCCCTCCATCTGTTACAATAAATAATTCCAAGCCTTCTGTAGTGTTGGCATAACTACTATTTCCGTGTAAGGCAATTTTACTAATGGCAAAATCTGGCACTGGGCATGGATAATTCTTCTCCCCAATCCTTATTTCCGAGCCCTTCATCACATTGGGGGTTATACCCTCAAAAAGGGTATGTTTCATTAATTCTGGCACATCAATGTACTTGGGTGTTAATCCCCCTCTTAAAACATTATCGCTATTGGCCATTAATTCAATATTCTGACCTTCTAAATAGGCATGTGGCAGACCTGCTCCTTGAAAAACTGCTTCACCAGGTTTGGCATTGACAATATTGAAAAAGTAAATGGAAAATACACCCTTGTCTATATCTCCAATGGGTTGACCATTTTCAAACAATTTTGCTACCCACCATCCTGGATCTGCCTTGGTTAATTCAGCATCCATTTTTTTACGGATCTCTCTTCTTACCACTTGCATTAAAAACACATTGACTTCCTGTTGGGGCATTTCCATGACAAACTGGTACAAAGCCTTGTAACCTTCTCTTCTAAATAAGGGCAATAGAATATTAAATTCCTGAACTTCTTCCAAAGTTTTTTCAAGCAAGGCCTTTTCTTTAAATCCATGCAATAACCAAAAATCACTCAATGCCACCATGACTTCTGGCTTATGATTCCGGTCTTTGTAATTTCTGTTGGGAGCGTTAATGGGTATACCTGAAGCCTCCTCAGCGTCAAAGCCTTTTTCAGCTTCTGCCTTTGTAGGATGCACTTGAATAGACAACATGTCTTTTACGTCCAATACTTTTAATAAATAAGGTAGTTCTCCAAATTTCTGATAGACTTCCTTGGTCAAAGCCGCTTCTGGATCTTTTTGGATCAATTCGCTTAACAAAATTTCTCCCTCCGGCGTTTGCAATTTGGAAGAAGCAGATGGATGTGCACCCATCCAATACTCCGCAAAGGGCTTGTTATCTGGATTAGAGATTCCCAACAGATCTGGTATAAAATGAAAACCGCCCCAGGCATAGTGTTGGTTGAATCCTTTTAGTTTGAATATTTTGTTAGGCTCTTGCATTGTAGGAATTTTAAGCATTAGGGAATTTAGAATACTTTAAAACGCCTATAAACGGATAAAATTGTTTCAAATGTATCAGAACCATCAAACAGGAAAAACTGGTGAAAATGCAGCTACATTGTTCTTAGAAGAAAAGGGATATCAGATTCTAGAACGTAATTGGAGACACCATCATTTGGAACTAGATATTATTGCAGCAAAAGGAAAAATCCTTCACATTATTGAAGTAAAAACCAGGCATTCGGTAGCATTTGGATGGCCCGAACAAAGTATTAGCAAGAACAAAATGCGCTTCTTGAAAAATGCCGCAGAAGCCTATCAATTTCAACACAAACAATGGAAATACTTACAATTCAATGTAATATCCATTACCATGGAATCAGATTCTATTAAGGAAATACTCCTACTAGAAGATGTTTATTTTTAATTGATTATCAGTACTTTACTGGGAGCCAATAGAAATTAATTAAAAAACTATTGGCATTATTTATTTAGGTTAGGTACTTACTTCGGTCTTCACTTTCTTCCTCTCTCTTCACTCTTCACTTTTATCTCTTCACTTTCCTTCACTCTTCACTCTTCACTTTCCTTCACTTCTTCTTCTCCGGTTTCACCCCTTGCTCCATCATTTTTTCCACCATTTTATAGGTTGCAGGACAATAGCTCACATTTTGCTGGTGTACATGAATATAGGTTGTCATCTTCTTTTTCTTAAGGTGCGGAAATCCGGCACAATCATCTGGTCTTACTTCATAGATACTACACATATTGCTGTCTAGATTCAAGAATTGACAGGGTTGTTTTCTGTTCATCCAGTCACCATCTTTTTTATCATAAAACAACCATTTCTCTTTGAATTCAGGCACAGACATTTCAACATGGGCCGCTATTCTTTTAAGGTCTTTATTGGTAAATGTGGGAGACATGGTCTTGCAACAATTGGCACAACTTAAGCAATCTACTTCTTGCCATACTTCCGCATCAATCTTCTCGGCAATTTTGTCTAATCCTCTAGGTGGATTCTTTTCAATCTTACCCAAATAGCTTTTAAATGCTTTTTGGTGGTGTCTCACTTTTTGCTTGAAGGATCTCAGGTTCACTAACATGTTGGCACTTGGGTTTGGTGTTGGTATTCAGCGAATTTAAGGATTCATGCAATATGAGCCACTGTTATAGAAAAAGGTTTCTCAGAATTAGTTACGATATTTGAAACCTTAGCTTGAATTTGCAAGACAAGTTTTATCAAGATGTGGGAACCTTATAAAAAAGGATACAAAGCTTATTTACAATTAGAGCGTTCTATGAGTGAACACTCAGTAGATGCTTATTTGCATGATGTAGAAAAACTGACTCAATGGATTCAATTGAGTAAAGACCTCAAAAGCCCGTCAGATATAGATTTAAAAGACTTACAAAGTTTTGTAAAGTGGATTGGAGAGCTTGGAATGACGGCTAATTCTCAGGCCAGAATCATTTCTGGCATTAGAAGTTTTTACAAATACTGTTTGATGGAACAGATTTGCCGGCAAGACCCTTCTACCCTTTTGGAAGCTCCAAAGACCAAACGCAAACTCCCAGACACTTTGAGTTTTGAAGAAATAGAATTAGTCATTGCTCAAGTAGATCAAAGTAGCCCTGAAGGCGGTAGGAACAAAGCCATTTTGGAAACCATGTATAGTTGCGGACTAAGGGTTACTGAATTGATCAATCTTAAACTGTCTTGTTTTTTTCCTGATCTTGGTTTTATTAGGGTTACAGGTAAAGGAGACAAAGAAAGATTGGTACCCATTGGAAGAGACGCAATTAAGTATATCCTACTTTATACCAATCATATCAGAAATCTACAACCGGTACAAAAGGGATATGAAGACATTATTTTTTTAAATAGAAGAGGAAAAGGACTGAGTAGGGTTATGATTTTCTATATCATTAAGGAAATGGTCTACAAAGCAGGTATTCAAAAAATAGTTTCCCCCCATACTTTTAGACATTCTTTTGCTACACATTTAGTAGAAGGCGGGGCCGATTTAAGGGCCGTTCAGGAAATGCTAGGACATGAAAGCATTACAACAACCGAAATCTATACCCATTTAGACAGAGATTTTTTACGCGATACCTTACAACGCTTTCATCCTGCCTACCAATCTTAGTTTTTCCACATTCCGACATTCCAATATTTAAAAAACATTGGATGTATTGTTTGCATGCTTTAGGTTTGCAGGACTAAAACAAGTACACATGAAAAAAATCCTTTTGCTTGCCGCTTTGGCTTTGGGCAATTTTGCGATAGCGCAAATTAATATGCCTGCACCTAGTTCTACCCAAACCATCACCCAAGATTTTGGAATGGGGAAAATCACACTCATTTATTCTAGACCAAATATCAAAGGTAGATCCTTGCTAAAAGACAATAGTGATTTGGCGCCCTTGGGTAAACTTTGGCGTTTAGGTGCCAATGCAGCAACCAAGGTGAAATTCACTGATAATGTAACCATTGGTGGTAAATTGTTAGACACAGGTTCTTATGTTATATATGCAATTCCTGGAAAGGAATACTGGGATATTGTTGTAAATAAAGGTCTTAGCAACTGGGGTACCGATGGTTATAAAGAAAGCGAAGACGTAGTTAGGGTAAAAGTAAAAGCTGAAAAATCAGCCACTACTTATGAATCTTTTACCATGCAATTGGGTAATATTCAAGCAGAAACCTGTGAAATCAACATTAACTGGGGTAATACAATGGTGCGCATTCCGGTTAGCACTAATGTAAAGTCTAGATTAAAAGCTCAAATAGAAAAAGCCTTAGATGCAGACAAAGTAAATCCGGGTCTTTACCAAACTGCTGCCAATTTCTATTATGAAATGGACAAGGATTTGACCAAGGCACTTGCCAATGCCAAAAAAGCTACAGCTGCTAATCCAAATGCATTTTGGTTGTTTTTGTTACAAGCA
Organism: uncultured Bacteroidota bacterium; assembly: GCA_903933995.1. GTDB lineage: Bacteria > Bacteroidota > Bacteroidia > Chitinophagales > Chitinophagaceae > Sediminibacterium. The sequence continues at coordinate 3,587 of CAIZMD010000567.1, read as the reverse complement.
AAAATTGAAAAAGAATCAGGTGATAAAGTTGCTGCAAAAGCAAGCGCTGAAAAATGTATCAGCCTTGCAACAACAGCCAAAAATGATGACTATGTGAAAATGGCTTCAGACTTGATTAAGTCTTTGTAATACCCATTTAATACATCGCGCAAGCGAATAGCTTATAACAGAAAAGCCCCAAAGAATATCTTTGGGGCTTTTCTGTTATTTAGAAGTTTAATTCTTCACTTTCTTCCTTCTCACTCTTCACTCTTCACTTTTATCTCTTACCCTGCCATATCCGGAATAGCTTCCACTTTATACGCACCCGCATCAAGCTTGGCCTTGGTTTCCGTAAATGCCACCAATGTTTCTTCAATGTCCTGATCTGTATGTGCAGCAGTAGGAATTAAACGATAAATAATATGTCCTTTAGGGATTACAGGATACACTACAATAGAACAGAAAATCTTATAGTTTTCACGCAGATCCATCACCATGGCAGTAGCTTCTTCTACCCCACCCTTCATGTAAACTGGCGTTACAGGAGTATCGGTTTTACCAATATCAAAACCGCGTTCTTTTAAGCCATTTTGCAATTTTTGTGCATTGCTCCACAATTTGGCTTTTAGTTCAGGTTGTGTTTTCAAAAGTTCTAAACGCTTCAGATTACCCAATACAATTGGCATAGGTAAGCTTTTGGCAAAGATCTGAGAACGAATATTGTAGCGAATAAAGTCAATGATGGCTTTATCTCCTGCCATAAATGCGCCAATAGAAGCCATTGACTTGGCAAAAGTGGAGAAATACAAATCAATAGCGTCTTGACACCCCTGTGCTTCACCAGCGCCAGCGCCTGTGTCACCCAAAGTACCAAATCCATGTGCATCGTCAACCAACAAACGGAACTCATATTTGCCTTTTAGGGCTGCAATTTCTTTGAGTTTACCTTGGTCACCCGCCATACCAAACACACCTTCAGTGATAACCAAAATACCACCAGTCTTTTGCTTTTCAATTAAAGCAGTTGCACGATCCATTTGCTTTTCAAAATCTTCCAGGTCATTGTGTTTGTATACATAACGGTGTCCTGGGTGCAAACGCAAACCATCAATGATACAAGCATGAGATTCCGCATCATACACAATTACATCGTGTCTTCCGCAAATAGCGTCAATGGCACTCATGATACCTTGGTAACCAAAGTTCATTAGAATAGCATCTTCCTTATGTTCAAAAGCGGCTAATTCTGCCTCCAGTTGTTCGTGGTAATTACTATTTCCACTCATCATCCTAGCTCCCATGGGTAAAGCCAGTCCAAATTGAGCAGAAGCTTCCGCGTCTGTTTTACGTACTTCAGGATGGTTGGCCAAGCCAAGATAATTGTTCAAACTCCATACAATCATTTCTTTTCCACGGAATTTCATCCTACTTCCTATCTCACCTTCCAGTTTTGGAAAGGCAAAATAGCCATGTGCGCGTTCGCGATGCTGACCCAAGGGGCCATAATTCTTTATCAGTTTCTCAAAAATGTCTGCCATATCAATTAATTAGTCATTCAGAATTGGCCGCAAAGATAAAATTTTAAGGCCTACGGGCAAAGCCAAATATTTGGAGCCCAAAGCTTAAGCATATCATAATGGGAAAAAATCTGTGCAACCCTTACTTTTACGCCTCAAATCAAAGGAATGAAAAAAACCATCTTTTTACTGTTATTGGTTGTTTTTGCTCAACAAGCAATCTCCCAAACCAAGACCAGTACGCCTTTAGCAAGCAAACCTAAATTGGTAGTAGGAATTGTGATTGACCAAATGCGTTGGGACTATTTGTATCGTTTTCAGCCTCTATTTAAGGCCAATGGCGGTTTTAAAAGAATGATGGGTGAAGGATTCTCTTGTGACAATACCATGATTCCCTATGCGCCAACGGTTACTGCTTGTGGCCATACCTGCGTCTATACCGGCTCTGTACCTGCTATTCATGGCATTGCAGGTAACGCCTGGTGGGATAATCAATTAAACAGAGTGGTTTATTGTAGTGAAGACAAATCGGTTAAAACAGTGGGAAGTAATACCGATGCTGGCCAAATGAGCCCTAAAAATATGCTTACTACCAGTATTTGTGATGAATTAAGGATATCCTCTAATTTCAAAAGCAAGGTGATTGGGGTGGCATTAAAAGACAGGGGATCTATTTTACCTGCAGGACATTCTGCCAATGCTGCTTATTGGTATGATCCCAAAAACGGGAATTTTATCACCAGCAGTTTTTATATGAATGCCCTTCCAGATTGGGTGAACCAGTTTAATAATCGCAAATTGGTTGATTCCATGTATGCATTAGGTTGGAAAACTGGATTGTCAAAAGAAACCTTAGCTGATTATGCTACAGATGATGTAAAAGTATATGAGAGCAAACCATTTGGCAAGGACGCCATTGGGTTCCCCTATGATTTGAGTGCTTTTATTGGAAAGGACTATTCCAAAATCTCAACCACACCACATGGTAATAGTCTTACAGCCGAAATGGCTAAAGCTGCTGTGATATCAGAAAAATTGGGCAAGGGAACTGCAACCGATTTTCTTGCGGTAAGCTTCTCCTCTACCGATTATATTGGGCATAGTTTTGGACCCAATTCTTGGGAGCATGTTGATGACTATGTAAAACTAGATGATGAATTGGGCAAGCTTTTAAGCTTTTTAGATACACAAGTAGGCAAGAACCAATACACTGTTTTTCTAACAGCTGATCACGCTGTAGCACATGTTCCTGGTTTTATGAAAGAACATCGTTTACCAGCCGGCAATTTTGATGACAATACCGCCAGAAAAGAGATGAATGATCTGATCAAAGAAAAATATGGCGTGTCAAATGCGGTAGAAAGTTTATTCAATTATCAAGTATCCTTGAATCACAACAAACTTGATTCTGCCAAAGCAGATATCAATGCTATTAAACAACAAATTATTCAAATCTTGCTCAAAAAGGATGCCGTTGCAAATGCATTTGAAACCTCCAAGATTATGGCCACTAGTATTCCTCAAGTGCAAAGAGAAATGTTTGCCAATGGGTATTATCCAAATCGCGGGGGCGATATTCAATTTGTGTTAAAATCTGGCTATATGGAAGGTAGTACAACAGGAACAACACATGGTCTATGGGCGCCTTATGACGCACATATTCCTTTGTTATTTTATGGTTGGGGCATTAAAAAAGGGAATTCCCATAAGGAAGTCTATATGACGGATATTGCACCTACTGTGGCAGCTTTATTAAAAATTCAAATGCCCAGTGGAAATATTGGACACGTTATTACGGAAGTGATGAAATAATCTCATTGTATTTACTTAAGTTAACTGCATAAAGAAGGCCGTCTTGATAAATCAGGACGGCCTTCTTATTAAATAGTAATTGTCTATAATTATTTAGCCAATTTCTTTTTTAGGTTTTGGTCTAAAGCATCCAAGAACTCTTCTGTGTATAAATAGTGTTCTCCATGGTTCATTTTGCTACCATAGATGCAAAGGGCCAAATCTTTGGTCATTTTACCACTTTCTACTGTCTCCACACAAACTTGTTCTAATGCTTGGCAAAAATCAATCAATTCT
>CAIZMD010000566.1 GCA_903933995.1 uncultured Bacteroidota bacterium | reverse complement strand
CTTTAACAACCATTAACTGAAAAAAATAGGCCATTCACAGATAGCAGCTTATTTTCATTCTCATGAAAGTAATAATCCCTATTTGCTTGCTTTTCTGTTTTCAAACAAGATTGATTGCACAATCAACATTAGCTACGCCAAAAAAGACCATTCAGATTGTAACAACTGATATTAACAACTTCTGGCAGGCTTACGACAAAATCCTATCAACAAAGGATAGTGCAGAACAATATCGTTATTTAAATTCCTATTTTTTAGAAAAAGGAAGTCCGGGATTAAAGGCCATCATGTCTGTTAGAGATTATACAGCATCCTCCTATATAGATGCCATTCACAACTATCCCAAATTTTGGGAATCCATAAGAGCTAACACACTTAAGGCTGAGACCTTTGCTAAAGAAATTGAGCAAGATGCCTTGAAAATTAAACAAGTATTTCCCAAGCTTAAACCAGCCACCATTTATTTTACCATGGGTGCATTTCTAACAGGGGGCACCACCATGGATAGCATGATTTTGATAGGTAGTGAAATTGCATTGGCAGATGAAAAAGTAGTAAGTTCAGAATTGCCCCAATCATTGGGACATTTGAAAACCTATTTCAAGTCAAATCCTATTCAACAAGTTGCTTTTTCCAATACCCATGAATTGATTCACACCCAACAAAAAACTACCGTTTGCGATAATTTAATTGGGCAGTCTTTAATGGAAGGAGTTGCAGAATTTGTTGCCGTTATAGGTACCGGTAAGTTGTCAAGTCATCCTGCCATTGAATTTGGTAAAAAAAATGAACAAGCTATTCGGGATGCATTTAGTACACAATTATTCAACAGTTTTACAGGCTATTGGCTATATAGTAATGCAACAAATCCTTTTAACAACCAACGAGACCTGGGATATGTAGTGGGTTATCAAATTTGCCAAGCATATTATCAAAAGGAGAAAAACAAAAAAGCAGCAATAGAAAAAATGATCCTGCTAGATTATAATCAACCTGCTGATCTTGCAGCTTTTGTTGACCAATCGGGCTATTTTTCTAAGCCCATGAAAACACTAGAACAAGAATTTGATTTACAACGGCCATATGTAACTAAAATAGAACAGTTTGCCAATGGCGATAGCTTGGTTAACCCAGAAATCAACTCACTAACTATCCATTTTTCTGCCCCAATAGATGAACGTTATAGAAGTTTTGAACTTGGTCCGCTAGGCGAGAAAAATTTACTGCGTCTTGTAACATTTAAAGGAATGTCAGCCGATAAACAATCTGTTAGTTTTGAAATTCAACTAAAACCAAAACAACATTATCAACTGGTAGTAGGATCAGGATTTAGAAGTCCGGGAAAAGAAAGTAAATCATTAAAGCCCTACCTAATAGATTTTACAACTCGCTAAATTCTAACAAAATGAAAATTAGTTTGATCTTTTTGATCCTATTTAGCTTATCCATACAAGCAGATGCACAGGCTCCCATGATTATTACCAAATACTCAGAGCATTTGTCTGTTTATAATTTCACAAAGAGTCTAGTACCCTCCCAAG
>CAIZMD010000565.1 GCA_903933995.1 uncultured Bacteroidota bacterium | reverse complement strand
CCAATGTAGCCCGTATGCGTATGCTAGGCGCCAAAGTAGTTCCGGCTATTAGTGGAAGCAGAACCCTTAAAGACGCTACCAATGAAGCCATTAGGGACTGGATCAATAATCCCATAGATACCCATTATATTATTGGAAGTGTGGTTGGGCCACATCCTTATCCAGATATGGTGGCTCGATTTCAAAGTGTGATCAGTGAAGAAATTCGCTGGCAGTTAAAAGAAAAAACTGGTCAGGAATTGCCCACCCATGTGGTGGCTTGTGTTGGTGGAGGTTCTAATGCAGCTGGTGCTTTCTATCATTTTCTAGACGAATTATCTGTGCAATTGGTAGCAGTTGAAGCGGCTGGAATGGGTGTCAATAGTGGTATGAGTGCAGCCACCACACAACTTGGAAAACCAGGGATTTTACACGGAAGCAAAAGTTTGTTAATGCAAACAGAAGATGGTCAAGTGGTAGAACCCCATAGTATTTCAGCAGGTTTAGACTATCCCGGAGTTGGACCATTACACGCCAATTTATTTGATTCTGGTAGGGGTACTTTTTTAAGCGCAACAGACCAAGAAGCATTAGAAGCTGCCTTTCATGTAAGCAAAACAGAAGGCATAATTCCAGCATTAGAAACTGCACATGCATTTGCTGTTTTGGGTAGAATGAACCTGAAGCCAACAGATAGGGTTGTACTCTGTTTGAGTGGTAGAGGAGACAAGGATTTAGCCACTTACATTCATGAATTAGATGCTCATGCATCATAATTGCTTTTCAAACAAATTATATGAGCAGGTTAGCAACCCTATTTGCATCAAAGCAAAAAAATATATTGAATGTTTATTGTACAGCGGGATATCCTGAGTTGAATAGTACCATGGATATGATTGCTGCTTTAACTGAAAACGGAGTAGACATTATTGAATTGGGCATGCCCTATAGTGATCCCTTGGCAGATGGTCCAGTGATTCAACAAAGTGGCAATATTGCCCTTGCTAATGGCATGACCATTGCTGTTTTATTTGATCAACTCAAAGCACTTAGACAGGTTTCCAATGTTCCTTTAATCTTAATGGGATATATGAATCCGGTTTTGCAATATGGATTTGAAAAATTCTGCAAAGACGCTGCTGCAGTTGGTGTAGACGGATTAATCCTGCCCGATTTGCCAGAGTACGAATATGAAACTGAATTTGGTGCCATTATTCAAGCCAATGGTTTGGATTGCATTTTTTTGGTAACACCTGAAACTTCTGAAGAAAGGGTTAGAAAACTGGATGCACTGAGTACAGGTTTTTTATATGCCGTAAGTTCATCAGCCACAACAGGAAAAGACAAGGACTTTAATGCGGTAGAAACCTATTTACAAAGATTGCAAACCATGAATTTGAAAAATCCAGTTTTAGTTGGGTTTGGTATTAAAGACAGGTCTACTTTTCAGTCTGCTTGTAAATACGCCAATGGTGCCATTATAGGAACTGCGTTTATTCAAGCTTTGGAAGGGACTCATGATTTAAAAGCTACCGTGAAACAATTTTTAGGAACGGTTCAATAATGCTATTAGATGAAACTGGTAATAGTTAAATACAATGCTGGCAATATTCAATCCGTGCTTTATGCTTTGGAGAGAATTGGCATGGAAGCCTTAGTAACCGATGATCAGCAATTGATCAGGTCTGCTGATAAAGTGATTTTTCCAGGGGTGGGAGAAGCCAGTACGGCCATGCAGTATTTGCGGGAAAGGGGTTTGGATCAACTCATTAAAACGCTAGAACAGCCTGTACTGGGAATTTGTTTGGGTATGCAATTAATGTGCACCCATAGTGAAGAAAATAATACAGATTGTCTGGGTATTTTTGAAGAACAAGTAAAACGGTTTCAACCCGCAGCAGACAATCAAATGCATTTGAAAGTACCGCAAATGGGATGGAATAATATTCATTCTCTGAAAACTCCTTTATTTAAAAATATCCCTGAAAATAGCTATTGTTATTTTGTACATGGCTATTATGCATCACTAGGAAAACATAGTATTGCAACAACGGATTATGTGCTTCCATATAGTTCCGCATTACACAAAAACAATTTTTACGGGGTGCAATTTCACCCTGAAAAATCCGCTACAGTGGGTGAAACCATTCTGAGGAATTTTATTGACTTATAGCTTATTATCATGGAAATTATACCAGCAATTGATATCATTGACGGCAAATGTGT
>CAIZMD010000564.1 GCA_903933995.1 uncultured Bacteroidota bacterium | reverse complement strand
CGGTGGCTTTGTTTTTGAGAATGAGTTTTTTGGCGCCAAAATGGGTCATCGCTTCTTTGATAAGCCAATGTTCCGCATCGTGTTCTACCAAATGGCTTTCTTTACTCAAGCCGGTTTGACCACGCCAGATCTCTAGGTCAACGGGTTCCCAAAGCTTGGTCTTTGCAGACTTGTATGCAGCGTCTAAAATGGCATTTACTACATAACCATCGTAGAAAGTTTCCTTTGGATCTACGCCTTTTTCTTTGGCGTTAAACATGTCCATAAACATATGGTTATACCCAAGTTCATTTAGTTCATCACCCACAGGGAATAACCAACCCGTATTACTTTCTGCTTTCTCAGCAATATAGTCACCTCCCTTGCCGGTTGTAAACATATCAAATCCGGTGCGTAAGAAACTATTGATCCAGATGGTTCCTTCAGACCCCATTACTTCATCACGCAAATCCAAACCACCCCTAAAAGTCCAGCTTACTTCAAACTGACCAATAGCACCATTCTCATATTTTACCAGTCCTATGGCATGATCTTCCGCATCAATGGGTTTTACTTGGGTATCGGCCCAGCACATCACTTCTACTGGTTTAATGTCTTTGCCAATATAACTTCTGGTAATTTCTACGCAATGACAACCTAGGTCAAGAATACAACCACCTCCAGCTTGTTCAATATCCCAGAACCATTCACTGTGCGGGCCAGGATGGGTCTCTCTGGACTTGGCCCAAAGAATTCTTCCCAATGCACCTTCTCTAACACTGGCAGAAGCTTTGATGAATTTTGGCGTATATACTAGGTCTTCTAAATAACCATTAAAAATGCCAGCTTCTTCTACAGCCAATAACATGCGTTTGGCTTCCGCTGCATTGCGGCCCAAGGGCTTGGTAGTCATCACCGCTTTTTTGTGTTTGCAACAAAGCATCACAGCCGCTTCGTGTAAGTTATTAGGGAGGGCAATACACACAATGTCTACATCGGGATGAGCAATGGCTTCTTCCATTTGGGTAGTCCAATGTGCACACTGATAATCATCAGCAAATTTTTTGGCTGACTCCTCTCTGCGTGAGTAAATACTAACTACTTTGTCTTTGGATCGGTATCCTTGAAGGGCATCGGCATAAAATCTTCCGATAAAACCTGAACCGAGCATGGCAATTCTTTGCATGAGTTTCAAATTAAAAGGTAAACATTCAAAATATAGGGTTATCTAAAAATTCATCTTGAAAAGCGCGAATAAATTAACTAGGGGCAACTTCTTTTTTCTCTTTAAAGAAAAGGATAAAATAAATGACTACAGCAAGTGCAATATAGGCTGGAACATACCAGATGCTTTGCCAGTCATGGCCTTCGGCCAATTTGTATTTATCCACGGTATATCCAGAGAACCAGGTTCCTATAAACATGCCAACACCATAAGTAGCAAATGTAAATAAGCCCTGAGCTGCATTTTTAATTTTAGCACCTGCTTTTTTCTCCGTGTACATATAGCCTGTTACAAAAAAGAAATCGTAACAAATGCCATGTAACACAATCCCTGTAAAGAGCATCCATGATCCAGTTCCTGCATCGCCGTAGGCAAAAAATAAATAGCGCAGAATCCAAGCCGTCATACCCATGAGCAACATTTTCTTAACCCCAATTCTGTTAAACAAAAAGGGGATGGCCAAAATAAAAACGGCTTCTGAAACCTGACCCAGGGTCATTTTGCTAGCGGCATTTTCAAAATGAATTTCATTTAAAAAAGTATTGGCAAATCCATAATAAAAAGATAGTGGAATGCAAACCAAGATGGCGGCAATAAAGAAAATGAGATAGG
>CAIZMD010000563.1 GCA_903933995.1 uncultured Bacteroidota bacterium | reverse complement strand
TTCTTGCACAGCTTGTTGCGGCGGTGTGCTGCGGGGTTCATGGCCTGTGACTTCTTTGTGGCTGATAGCTTGAGGCTTGCGATTGTGCTCATGTCATTTTCTCCTTGTTTGTTAATGACAAACCAACTTTAGTTTCAGAGTTTTGGTTTGAGCAACCTAGCGCCATTTGAAACCCGATACTTTGAACGGACTTTGCCAAAACCAATGAAATACAGCCAGATTTCTCAGTGGTTTCCTTTGGTTTAGCTAAATAAACAGATCAGACCTTTTGCTTATACAGATGCCTTCCCTTTAATCTTAACAGCTGAAAGAAGATATGGTTATAAGGGTGCCATGGATAATTTAGCCAAAATTCTAAATGCTGATTTGGGGAGACTGCAGTTAAAGCTTTTATAGTAATATCCCATGTTAACATAGAAATACCCACTGAAGGGTATGCTTACCAGGAATTACTTGCCTAATTTCCACTCAAGAATTTTAAAATCTTGATGGGTTTATGGTAAAGGTTAAATGTGTATTTCTATTGGCTGCCTTTGTTGTGTTACATGCATGTAATAGCATTGAGCCCAATCAGCAAAACAATTCAATATTGTCAGTAGTTGATACTTCCTTGTATCAAATTGATAGTTTGATGACTCATGTACAAGTGGATAGTCAAAAACTGACTATTGTCGTGTTAAGAGATAAATTGGATGAACACCAGCATCCGTTTGATACAAATTTAGTTAGACCTGTTACACTAGCAGTTTATAGTGATTCTACCAATCGTCTATTGTATCAAAAGTCATTTGAGACAGCGCCTGATGATTATCCCTATACTAGCCCAAATCTCTTTAAAGCCAATGACGCCAATTTAAAAGATACTGGTCCATTGTTTTTTTCTTTGGAAAAGGGGTATGGTGGTTCGGGGTCTAGTTACCAACTTTTTTGGATTCAATACTTTAATAAAAATGTTCATTTGGTTCCTTTATTCAAGGGAACTGGGGAGCTTTCCTATCCTTATTTTCTTAATCATGGGAATCAAGTCTTATTGTTTGAAGCCATTTGGAATATGGATCAAGGGGAATCTCACTATTCAGCACATCGTATTCAATTAACAAGTATTTCCCTTGAAAATCAACAACCCATTCAGCAAATATTAGGTACAACAACTTATAAATACTTGCTTCCTGATAATGAAATAGCTGCAAAAGCTTTATTAGACCAGTTCAAACTACGTGAATCAAAGTTTTTAGGACTAAAGCATTTTTGAGGATTTCATTATATCTATTGTTATTTAGAGCAAGTACCTTCATTTAGGGTTTAAGCCCTGATTTTAAGTATGAAAAATTTGTTGTCTGGTATTTCTAAGGCAAATGGCGCCTTATTAGAGAATGGTGATTTAGATGCAGTATTGAGTAAATTGGTAGCTGTACTTGGCGCTTCTACAGATGTAGACAGGTGTTATATTTTCACAAACAAACTAGTAGATCATCAATTATTTCTTAACTATACACATGAATGGTGTAAAGCAGGAATTGAACCTCAAATTGACAACCCCGATTTGCAAAATATCAGTTACGATATGGTGCCGGGTATACTGGAAGAGTTGTCCAATGGCAGACATATATACGGTAAAGTAGCAGATTCTGACAATAGTTACTTTAGGGAGGCCATGGAATTTCAGGGAATCCTATCCTATTTATTTGTTCCAATTTTTTACAATAATTTATTTTGGGGATGGATGGGGTATGATGACTGCACCAAGGGCAGAATATGGGAGCATTATGAAGCGGATGCTTTATTTTCTGTTGCAAAAAATGTTGGGTTGAGGCTGACCAGGGAAAGGGCAGAAAGTGAAAATACTTTGGCTTTAGAAAGGTTTGATTTATCAGTGAAGGGTTCACAGCAGGGGCTTTGGGAATGGGATATTATTAATAATACATTGCATTATTCTGTGATTTTCATGGAAATGATTGGGTATCAACATTATGAATTTGAACATACTTATGAAAATTGGAAAACAAGGGTTCATCCCAATGATTATCCTATTGTAGAAATTGCATTAAATGCCTATTTAAAAAAACAATTACCTTCTTATACAAGTGAATTTAGATTTCTTCATAAAAATGGATACTATGTTTGGGTAAGGGGATCAGGGGTAGCAAAATGGGACGCAGATGGGAATCCAATTTATATTGTTGGATCTCATCTTGATATTTCTCAATTAAAGTATCAGCAGGAATATTTAGAAGTACAACGCAATGAATTTAATCTCTTATTAAATAGCTTGGGCGAAGCCGTATTCCGTTTAAATAATGAGAATCAAATTACTTTCTTGAATAACTATTGGAAAGAAATTTCCGGACATAATACTAGAGAGTGTATGCTCAAAGAAATTGATTCCTTTTTCTTTGAAGAAGACATTGAAGCCATAAGAGAGAATATCAGAAAACTTAAATCCGTAGCTTCTCAAAGGTCTTTTATAGAGGTAAGGTTAAAGCACGCTAAAGGACATTGGAGATGGGTGCAAATGGTGGTTAAAGAATTTGGGAATCCAGGTGAAACCGATTATTTCATTGCAGGTAGCATTATTGATGTGCATGATAAAAAGCTTGCTTTTGAAAAAGAGAAGGAATTGGCGGAGTTAAAATCAGGTTTTGTATCCTTGACTTCACATCAGTTTAGGACTCCTTTAACTGTAATTTTTTCAAATATTGAATTAATTGAGTTCTATACAGAAGACGTAGACCCGGTCCTTTATAAAAGGATTCGAAAATCGGCCGGTCAGATCAAAGGTGAGATAGATAGGATGACTGAGTTGATGAACAATATCTTATTGGTAGGCCGATATGATAGTAATCAATTAAAGTATATTTTGAAACCATTGTACTTGTCACCCATCATTGATGCAATTGTACAAACCTATTTTTCAAATGAACCAGACAAAAGGAAAATATTGGTTCAGGATAATGCTAGGCATGTGAAAGTCTCTGTAGATGAAATGTTATTTACCCATGTATTGACCAATATTATTTCAAATGCCTTTAAGTATTCTGCCGGCTCTGATAACCCTGAATTAGTGATTACTGAGTTACCAGGGATAGTAGAAATCAGGATTATAGATAAGGGAATTGGGATTCCTGATAATGAACTGGAAAAAGTGTTTAATTCATTTTATAGGGCTACCAATACTATTACTTATATGGGGTCTGGATTAGGATTGGTAGTGGCAAAGCAATTTATGGAGCTGCATAATGGTTCAATTGTCCTTGAAAGTGAGCTGGGTAAAGGCACAACGGTGATACTCTCCCTGCCGCTTTCCTAGTTAATTTTGCTATCTTCACGGAAATAGCCAGTTCCCTCCGGGCTGCTAGTTTCTGTAAAACATGTACAAAGCCAATATTAAAAAAATCCCGGGAATAGTATTAAAGACCCTTTTCTGGGTGGCTGTTTCTTTGGTTGGCTTATTGGTGTTCGTATGGATAATAATCCGGTTTCAATTTGTTCAGGATTATGCCAAGAATAAGACTGTAACTTATTTAAACCAAAAATTGGGAACCAAGGTTTCCATTGGCGGGTTAAGTTTAGATTTTCCCAACAGAGTTGTCTTAAAAAATTTCTATTTTGAAGACCAGCATAAAGATACTTTACTTTCTGGGGAAAGGTTGCTGATAGATATTTCCATGTTGGGGATACTCAAAAACAGGATTGCTATAAGTAATCTAGAGCTTGAAAATGTTCATGCTAACATTCTTAGAAACCAACCAGACTCAGTTTTTAATTTTGAATATATAGCCAAGGCTTTTGAATCTAGTTCAGAAAAGACTAAGATTCCCAAAGACAGTTCCGCACCTATGATCTTTCAGATGGGTGCTGTACAATTAAAAAATATCCAGTTTAGGTTTAAAGACCAATTTGTAGGTATTGATACAAGGGTTTCTCTTGGATTATTGAAAACCAATATTCAAAAAATAGCTCCTGAAGCATCCAAATATGCAACCGGTCCTGTTTTGATGAATCAAGTTTTGGTATCCTTTGTTGATACAAGCACTGCATTATCTTCTAATCTGAATCTACAAGAGTTGAAGTTGCATGTTGGAGAGCTAGATCTTGGTCATTTATTAATTCCAATTCGTCAATTAAAACTTAACGGAGCAAATATTACTGTAAAAATTGGGAAGCAAACTAAGATTAAACAAGCCAATCAAGCAATTAAGTCAGATACAATAAAAGCGCCTTTTTGGCAAGTACTGGCAAATAAAATTGATTTAACCAATGCTAATATACAGTTTGATGATGAGGAGCATCCAAAACAAAAATCAGGGTTAGATTATTTTCATATCAACGTTAAGGATTTACTGCTTAATGCGGATAGCGTTAATTTTTCTGAAAATAACTATGCTGGTAAGATTCAGCAAATGCATTTTAAGGAACAATCTGGTTTGTCAATAGTAGAATTTGGTACCCAGTTTTCATATACTAATAAAGAAGCTTTTGTAAAAGGGTTTAATTTAAAAACAGATAAGACTCATATTCAAACAGACCTTTTATTCCAATACCATTCAATCGCTACTTTAGCCAAAGAAATAGGGGCATGCAAACTTGATTTAAATTTAAAAGAAAGTAAACTAGCTATCTCAGACCTTTTGATGATAGCACCAGACCTGCAAAAACAGTTAGCTAAGCAACAAGGTAGGGTAGTTAGTGCTGGAGGAATTGTAAAAGGAAGTATTGGTAATTTGAGTATCACTGAATTTCATGCAAGTGGGTTTGAAAAAACATCTTTACAAGTGAGGGGGCAGATAAAGGGATTGCCCAATTTTGAAAAAACCTATTTTCAATTACCCTCAATGACTTTGTCAACCACCAGCAAAGACATGCAAGCTATCTTGCCTCCTAAGACCATTCCAAATTCTATCCGCATTCCTGCATCCATGCGTCTAAAAGGTAGTTTTAATGGCACTATGAACAGCTTTGGTACCAAAATCCTTGCAACAACCAGCATGGGGAATATTCAACTGAATGGATCAATGTCTTTGAGAGAAAAATCTTATGATGCCAAAATAGACCTCTCCCGTATTGAGTTAGGGAAGTTTCTAAAAAAAGACAGTTTGTTTGGTCAACTCAATATGCATGGTCAGGTTAAAGGGAGGGGATATGATTATAAAACCCTCCAAGCCAATCTGCAAACAAACATAGCTTCTTTTAGATTTAAAGGATATAATTATCAGAACCTAGAAGCAACCGCAGATTTGGATCAAGGGTCCATGCAACTTAAAGCTGCAATGGCTGATTCTAATCTGACTTTTGATTTGGATGGCCAAGCTGCATTAAAACAAGGGTTCCCTTCCTTACAGCTCTCTTTACTTGTTGACACTATGAACTTTAAAGCCTTGCATTTAACTGCAGATAGCTTTTCCATGCATAGTAAATTCAAAGTTGATTTTTCAAATACTCATCCAGATTCATTAATTGGAGAGGCTTTTATTAGTCAAATAAGGTTCTCAAGGGGAAGTAAACATTTTTCATCTGACACAGCAAGAGTCAAAGCTGATATGTTGGGAGAGGAGAATCAATTCACTTTATTTTCAAAACCCTTAATTGCAGCCATCAATGGAAGGTATCGTTTAACAGAATTGCCTACGGCACTGCAACATCATTTTAATCAGTATTATCAAATACAAAACTTTAAAGACACCATATTTGTTCCTCAAGATTGGAAAGCAAGTTTCCAATTTAGAACATCGCCCATAGTATTACAATTCCTACCTGAATTAAAAGGAACAGATACCATGGGGGCTTCTATGCATTTTGTTTCTGAAAGGAATCTCTTAGATTTTAGTTTAAATGCGCCATTAATTCAGTACGATGGTAGTAGGATTAGGCAACTGCAGGCTAAACTGAGCTCTGGTGATACAGCCATGTTGTACGGATTGAATTTTGAAAATGCTGCTGTAAAAAATTTACTATTAAATAATGCATCATTAAATGGTAGGATAGCAAATAATACCGTTTATGGGAACCTGATATTCCGAAATAAATTGTTTGAGAAGTTATATCAGCTTTCATTGTCAATGCAACAGCAAAACAAGGGGATCAGATTTCACCTAAATCCAGACAGTCTTTTACTAAATAGTCAATCTTGGAAAGTTGATCCTTTAAATAGTATCTACTATGATTCAGCAGGTATTGTTGCTACTAATGTAGGCCTGCAATACAAAGACCAGTCTATATCTGTGAATAACAGAAACAACAATCCTTCTTCTCCCATTGATCTGTTATTTAAAAACTTTAGTATTAGAACAATCACAGACATGATAAGGCAGGATTCCATTGGAGCAGAAGGTATTATCAATGGTCAAGCTGTTCTATTGCTTTCAACTAAAAAGCCCGTATTTACTTCTGATATTAATATTAAGGACTTGGCATTTCACAAAACCCTGATTGGTGATCTTGATGTAAAGGTGGATAATGAAACCGCCAAAAGGTTTAAGGCTGATCTTGAATTAAATGGAATGGGTACACACGCAATTGTGAAAGGATTCTATGATTCGGAATCAGAATCTATTGACATGCAACTTTTAATGGATAGTTTGAATATGGCATCTATTATACCTTTTTCTGCTGGGCAGATTAGAGATGCTGGTGGTAAGTTACAAGCCAATTTGCATTTAACCGGGAATTTAGATAAGCCAAGCCTTAATGGCGATATGCTTTTTGAAAACGCATTTATCACGCCCACTATGTTGGGTCAGAAATTTCAATTGGAGAATGAAAAATTATTGGTCTCAGAAAACGGTCTAACATTTGACCATCTTACCCTAAAAGATAGTCTGGGAAAATCCGCAGTATTGAACGGGACCATTCAAACAAAGGATTTAAAACAATTTGGATTGGATCTAAGTTTGGAAGCAAATGATTTTAGTCTAGTGAATTCTACCCAAGCAGACAATCAATTGTTCTTTGGTAAATTGAATATTGACGCAGATGTTAAATTGAAAGGAAGTTTAGATAATCTTGACCTTAATGCAAAACTCAAGGCGAATAAACTAACCAATCTTAACGTGGTACTACCTAGTAGTGACCCAGAGCTCCAAAGTAGAGAAGGGGTTGTGAATTTTATAGATTCAAAAAAGATTAACGATAGCGTAGTGCAAGTAAATTTTTCAGACACGCTTGTTCAAAGGCTATCCTTAATCAAGGGGATTAATTTGAGTGCTACTATTGAAACTGATACAGCGGCTAATTTTACACTTATCATTGACAGCAGAACGGGAGATGCGCTAACAGTTAGAGGAAAGTCAAGTCTTTCAGCTGGATTGGATGAAAGTGGTAAATTAAGTTTAACGGGTATGTATGAAGTGCAAAAGGGCTCCTACCAAATCTCCTTTAACCTGCTTAAAAAGAAATTTGAAATTGTAAAGGGTAGTACCATTACCTGGACTGGTGACCCAATGAGTGCTATTGTGGATATTAAAGCCATGTATGCTACCAAGGCTTCTCCTATTGACTTAGTTGAATCTGAATTGGGTGGACTAAGCAATACTGAATTAAACAAGTATAAACAAAGGATACCAGTAGAAGTGTACCTTAATATGAAGGGAGATTTGTTAAAACCACAGATTGCGTTTGATGTAATTGTTCCTGAGCCGGAGGCTTCAAAATGGCCTGAAGTAGATGATAAGTTGAGTCAATTACGTTTGGATGAGTCTGAGATTAATAAACAAGTATTTGCCTTACTCATATTGGGTAGGTTTGTTGGTGAAGATATAACACAGAATAATACTGGTAGTACTACTACAGGTACCATGGTACGTCAAAGTGTAAGTGGTATACTAACAGATCAATTGAATAGATTTGCGAGTGGTCTTATAAAGGGTGTTGATATAAATGTTGGGATAGAGTCACAGGATGATTATTCCTCTGGTACTGTTCAAACTAGAACGGATTTGCGTGTTGGATTATCACGTAGTATGAACAATGATAGAATAAAGGTAAATGTGGGTACTAATGTTCCTATAGAGGGAGGTAGCACTGCTCCAAATGCTTCTATTATTGCGGGTGACGTAACCGTGGATTATCTTTTGAGTAAAGATGGTAGGTATATGTTGCGTACCTATAGCAAAAACAGTTATGAAGGAGTTATTGAAGGCCAAATTATTGAAACTGGACTTACTTTTGTAATTACTTTGGAATATGATCATTGGAGAGAAATTTTCAGAAAAAAAACTGCTTCTGAAAAAATAGAGAAAAGCAAAATCAAATCCGATAAAAAACCAGCAACCAAACAATGAGAGCACTGAACAAAATATGGTTGTTTATCCTCTGCTTGGTATTGCTTTCTTGCAATCTAACAAAGAACCTGCCAGAGAATGAAACCTTGTATAAGGGGTCAAAATTTGAAATTGTGAAAGCGCAGGATAGCATGAATTTAGATATTAAAGATACCAAGGAAGAATTGGCTACTTTAATTAGAAAGAAACCCAATGCCAATATTTTGGGGTATCCATACAAACTTGGCATTTATAATTTAATGGGTGAACCAAAGGGTAAAGGACTGAGTTATTGGATTAAAAATAAGATTGGGGAACCTCCAGTACTTGGAAGTAGTATTGATATTAATAAGAATGTAGCCATAATTGAAAATAGGTTGGAGAATCGTGGTTTTTTTGGTTCTACAGCAACTGTTGATACTACTAAGAAGAACAAAGAATTGCATATTGTTTATAAAGCTTTAGTACAACCACCATATAAAATTAGAAACCTGGAGTTTAGGTTTGATACCTTGTCAGCAATTGGAAAAAATATTCATGAATTATCACGTGCTAGTTTTTTGCAAAAAGGGGCAAGATATGATTTGGATATTATTAAGTCTGAAAGAGTAAGAATTGATGCTGGCTTAAAAGAAAAAGGGCTATACTTTTTCAATCCGGATTTTATTATTGCCGATGTTGATACTGCAGTTGGGGGGCATCAAGTAGACATGTTTTTAAGGCTTAAAAAAGAAACGCCTCCAAAAGCCAAACAAGAATACCGTTTAAATGATATCTATGTTTTTGCTGACTATACGGCTGATACAGATACTAGTATGCAGGTAGTCAAACAACAATCTAGGATTTCTGGGGGTTACCATATCTATGACCCTCAGCGTAAAGTGAGAACTTCTGTTTTTAAAAGGGCATTAGTATTTAAGCAAGGGGATTTATATAGTAGAGAAATGCACAATCAGTCTTTGAAACGATTGGTTAACTTGGGAATGTACAAATTTGTAAAAGCCAGATTTCAAGAAACGGATACTACTCAACAACCATCGCTCAATGCATTTTATTATTTGACTCCTGCACCAATAAAATCACTAAGAGCGGAAGTTTCTGGTCTTACTAAATCCAATAACAGTGCTGGTACAGAAATTTCTTTAACATGGAGGCATAGGAATTTATTAAGAGGTGCTGAACAGTTTTCAGCCAAAATTTATGGAGGGTCTGAAAAGCAGGTATATTCTCAACAACCCACTATTTCTACCAATAGATTCGGGGTAGAGTTTAATTTGATTTCACCAAGATTGATAGGGCCATTTAAGTTTAAATCTAAAGGTGATTTTACTCCCCAAACAAAACTGACTTTGGGATATGAATTCTTTGAACGCAATACGCAGTATACCATGAATTCTGCCAAACTGAATTTTGGTTATATCTGGAAAAGAGATATTACTCAGGAACACCGATTAGACATTGCTTCTTTGAATTTGGTTCAACCCACCTACATTAATCCGGATTATCAGTTAATGTTGGATACTAACATCACATTGGCAAGAAGCATAGAAAAGCAGTTTATTGTTGGGCCAAATTATAATTACAATTACAACAGTTTAATTGTAGCCAATAATAGACCCAACAACTATTTTATTAACTGGAATATTGACCTTTCCGGTGTAGTGATGGGAGCCATTACTGGGGCTGATATTACGAATGGTAAACAGCGAAACTTTCTAGGAATCCCCTTTTCTCAATATATTAAAACGGAAGCAGAGTTTAGACATTATTTAAAGTTGGGAAAAAGAAATACCATTGCCAGCCGTATTTTAGGTGGTATAGGGTATGCTTATGGGAACAGTACTAATTTGCCATTTGTTAAGGCTTTTTTTGCTGGAGGGACCAACGATATTCGCGCATTTAGAGCAAGGTCATTAGGGCCAGGATCTTATTATGCAGGGAATGCAGCCACCAGTACCGTATCATTGCCTGATCAACCAGGTGACTTGAAACTAGAACTTAATTCAGAATGGCGGTTTAAATTGCTATCTGTCTTATATGGCGCACTCTTTGTTGATGCCGGAAACATTTGGACCATCCGAAATGATGTTAATAGACCCGGTTCACAATTTACAAGTAGTTTCCTAAAACAATTTGCTGTTGGTGTAGGAACTGGTATCAGAATTGACGTAAGTTATTTTGTGGTTCGTTTAGACTTTTCTATTCCAGTTAGAAAACCATTCTTGCCAGAAGGCAACCGGTGGGTATTTAACCAGATTGCCTTTGGCGATAGTCAATGGGTAAAAGAAAACCTGATATATAACCTAGCTATTGGCTATCCGTTCTAATTGCGCACCTATTCCTTATCCTTAATACTGGCCCAATTTTTCACGGCTTTTTCAATTAGTTCGGCTTGATTTTTATTCCAGATCTCCTTGACTTTTAAATTATAATTGAAATATAATTTTTCATTAACGATGGTCCAGGTGTCAATTTTAGTTGGGGCTTTATGACCGGTGCCGTCTGAGCAACCATAAGCACAATAGCCTCCAAATTGTGGTGCATATTTTTCAGGGTTCTCTTTAAATAATTTGAGATTGGTTTCGTTTTCAAAATACCAATTGGCATCCTTCCATTTGAAACTAAAGCTACTATCTCCTACAACAGGCTTTTGCTTTAAATGAAATGCAACAACGTCATAGCCCTGAACGGCTTTTCCATCTTTTGTATAAATCTCTGACTTTTGAGCATTAATAACATTAACGGCCAAAAGCATCAATAAAAGCATTCTAATTTTCATTTTTTAATAGATAGACGGGAAAATGAATCAAACCTTACAATATTTTAAAATACCCTAAAATGGGTATAGAGGCATAGGTTACCTACTTTAATTTTATTGTATTGGAAATTACTTTAATAATAATACCCTTTTACAATTCCATATGGATAATCAAATTCCCCAATTACAAGAAGCGTTGGTGGCGTCAAGGGCTGTATTAGGTACTTATGAGGTAGAAAGGGCAAAGATGTTAGCATTGTTGCAGGATCATTTAACCCAGTATTTGAGCGCAATAAAAATGAATGTATTAGCATTAGAAACTTATATTCCTTTAGAACAAAATGAGCCCAATCAACTTTTAGGAAAAATTAAAGGATTAATAGATGAATCGTTTAATGGGATTAAGCGAGTTACAAGATTTGAAAATGCTAGAACACCCTTAAATATTGGATTTTACGCTGCTCTAAATTTGTTCTTAAGGCAAATAGATCAACGAATATTAAAAATCAATAGTTTTATTGATTACCCTCAGAATGCCTTTGATCAGTATAGTGAGATGTTGATTTTTAGGATTATTCAAGAGCTCATTAACAATGCCATATTACATTCTGGTGCTAATTATCTAGATATTACAGTTCAGTCAGATAAAGAAGCTGTATCTGTAATAGTGGAAGATGATGGATGTGGATTTGAACAATTCAACGATAAAACTAAGGGAAGGGGAATTGACATAATTCTTTGTAGAATGGTTTATTTAAAGGGAACCATAGAATGGAGTACAAGTAAACAGGGTGGAACAATTGTGGCTTTTCATCTGCCATTACATTGATTTTTTTGTTTTGTGATAGCCATTTAGTACATTTCAATACCCTAATTCCCCTAAAAATGGTTTCAAATAGAATTAAAATTGCTATTGTAGACGATCATCAGATTGTCATAGATGGAATTGTTGCTTTGCTCAACGGTCATCAAGAATTAGAAGTTGTGGCAATGGATACTTCAGCCCAAAATATGCTTTTAAGAATGGCCGACTTGAAGGTTGATCTACTTTTAACAGATATCATGATGCCAGAAATGAATGGTCATGATTTTGCCACTGCAGTTAGAAAAAAGTATCCAGAAACTAAAATACTAGCTCTTAGTATGAGTGGTCAAGGTGAATTAGTTGATGGAATGATTAACCAAGCGGATATTAATGGCTATGTTTTAAAGAATATTAGTAAACAAGAGCTTCTTAATGCCATTCAAAAAATTGCCAGTGGAGGCATCTATTTTAGTGAAGAAGTTTTAAATGAGCTTGCAGCATTTAGTCAAACACGCAAGGAAGAAGAAAAAGTACAACTAACAGTAAGGGAGAAAGAGATTATTCAGTTAATGGAAAAAGAGTATTCGAACAAGCAAATAGCTGATGAATTATTTATTAGTGAGAGAACCGTAGAAACGCATAGGAAAAATATTTTCAGGAAAACAAGTACCAATTCAGTTTTGGGTTTGATAAAATATGCCTATCAACATAAAATTATTCAAGGCCTTAACTAGTGCTGCCAATATTATTTATGCTTCTTCAAGTAAAGTCTTAATAGCTAATTTCTTCTCTGTTGACATTTTAGCTTCAGGTTTTAGTGGGTGCTGTTTGGCTAATTTGCAAAAATGTCCTGTTTGAATTTCAAATCTTTTGCATAAAATACAAATGGCTAAGTGCAATTCTAATTTCAAATATTTAGAAAATGACAGTTTGCCTTCTTCTTTCAATGAAACTAAATAGGTAGCCTCCTTGCAGCTTATCATAAAAAATTGTTTGATCAGCTTCATTTTTAAAATTTAAATTTTTATCCATTTTTTTTCAAGACAATTTCTCAATTGTAGTTTTGCCCTGTGAATTAACACCCAATAATTTGAGGAGCTAATTCCTAGTATACTGCATATTTGATCTGAATCAAAATCTTCTAAATATTTTAGAACAAATACTTGTTGTTGTAATTCCTTAAGTTTCTGTTTGCAATTTGCAAGTACTTGATAAAACTCCTTTTTTTCAATCTGTGTTTGACCGTTCAATCCCCAGTCATTTGGCTGTTTTTCTTTTGTCCAATGTTCTTCATTATCAAAATAGGAATCTGATTCTTCTGTTTCAGTAGTTATTGTTGCGCCTTTTTTCCTGTAATGGTCAATTATCTTGTTTTTGCATATTGCGTAAAGCCAGTTTTTTTCAGTTGCAACTGCATTGTAAGTTTCTCTTGCTTTCCATGCACTTAAAAATGTTTCTTGAACTATGTCTTCGGCAATACTTTGATTGTTTACCCTTACAATGCAGAACCCATATAAAGCATCTGCATAGTTGTCAATCCATTTATTTGGGTCTAGTTGATAATTGTTTTCCATGAATTAGCTTGTCCTGAAAACTATGTTTAATTTCTAAAATCAAATGATTAATTCCAGTCTTTTTGAAGTTTTTTTATCTGTGCAGTATTATCTCGTAACATTTTCAACCCGTCCTTCAAATTCATATAGGGTAATCCTAATTTTTGGTGATTTTGTTTGCTTATCTTAAAGAGGAGGTACCAGTGCTTGATTATTTCACGCCAAGCAAAAAATACACTATGTTTTGGGTCATAAATATGTGTAGGTTCACTGCCTGCTCCATTTAATTCAATAATTGAATATTGTTCCCCTTTACAAAGACTATTCCAATT
>CAIZMD010000562.1 GCA_903933995.1 uncultured Bacteroidota bacterium | reverse complement strand
CAAATCCTGTTCTCCAGCAATTTCTAAAATATTGGCAACTACTTCAATTGTAGCATCGCCCTCGGCTGGTTTCAATATTTTTTTAGCAATCACGCCAGCAGCCACTAAGGCTACAGTTAGTCTACCACTAAAATGTCCGCCCCCTCTAAAATCTTCGTATCCACCAAATTTGGTGTGCGCTGTAAAATCAGCATGACCAGGTCTTGGTACAGCTCTTAATTTTTCATAATCACCACTACGGGTATTGTTATTTTCAAACAAGATGGTAATGGGTGCACCGGTAGTCAAATCATTAAACAAACCTGATTTGAAGATGGGTAAGTCCGCTTCTTTTCTAGGAGTTGCACCTCGTTGGTTGCCACCCTGTCTGCGTTTGATGTCTTCCATAAAATCATCTAACTGCAATGGCAAACCCGCAGGACATCCGTCTAGATTAAGCCCAACACTTTCACCATGTGACTCTCCGAAGATATTGACTCTGAATATGCGTCCAAAACTATTCATGGTAATGATTAATCTTATTGTATCTGAATATTTGCACCCAAAGCCTGTATGTGCTCATAGAAATTGGGATAGGATTTATTAATAGCATCCGCATCAGCAATTTCTACTGGCCCATTGGCTTTTAATCCTGCAACCGCACAAGCCATAGCAATCCTATGATCATGTCTGGAATGTACTGAAGCAGTTTGAATACCTGTTCCGCCTTTGATTAACATGAGGTTATCTTGTAAATCAATAGCAATACCCAATTTAGCAAATTCTTCTTGTAAGGTCAAAGCCCTGTTGCTTTCTTTATGGGTCAACCGCTCTACGCCTTCAATCACAGTAGTACCCTCACAACAAGCAGCTAATGCAACCAATGGAGGAAACAAGTCTGGACAATCTGTAGCGTTAAAATGAAAAGCCTTCAAAGGCAAAGGAGCTATTTCAATTTGCTCAGCCTGTATAGAAATACTACAACCCGAATCTATCAATGCTTGTAAAACCGCTTTATCTGCTTGGGTAGAAAACACGTCTAATCCTTTGATCACAATCCCTCCTGCAATAGCACCTGCAACTAAAAGAAAAGCTGCTCCACTCCAATCTCCCTCAACCGTATATGCCATTTTCTTTGGCTCATTTGAAGCTGGCGCGATGTTAAAATGAAAGCGCTCATGATTTTCATGTGTAACCGTCCAACCAAAATGTTCCATCACTTGAAGCGTCAGGTCTATATAGGGTTTGCTTTTTAAATTATCAACGGTAATAGTTGTATCCTTTGCTCCCGCTGCACCATAAGCCATGAGCAAGCCCGTTAAAAACTGTGAACTCAATGATCCGTCAACCGTAATATTTGCTGGTTCTAATGGGCCTTGAATATGCAAGGGCAGTTTACCTTGATTAGATTGAATAGATACGCCTAATTGAGGCAGGATCTGATCAAAAAAATCCATGGGTCTGGTTAACAAACTACCAGTACCATTAATGGTGATGGCCTGTGAACTTAAAGCTGCAATAGGTGTAAACATTCTGATACCTAGACCGCTTTCACCGCAATTGATTTCTTTGTTTGCTGGGTGAATACCAGTAGAAACAATTTGAATGGTATTAGCATCAATCCTATTTACTGCTGCGCCTAATTTTTGAATCACGTCTAAGGCTGCCAGATCATCATTGCTTTTACCTGGATTGGTAATGGTGGTGACACCATTGGTCAATAAAGCCGCAGCACAAGCGCGTTGCATACTGCTTTTGCTTGCCGGAGCGTATAAGCTTCCTGTTAAAATAGATGGTTGTATAGTAGCAATCATTTCCTTGGTTCTTGGAAATTAAAATTGATTCAAAATGGTTTCAAGCTCTTGAAAAGAAAGCGGTTGGATCACGCCTTTTCCAATTTTTTGCAACAATACATAATTGATGCCCTGTGCTTGTTTTTTCTTGTCCATTTGCAAAGTTTTGAAAGCTTTTTTCTTGTCAAAATCTGCAAATGTGGGAAGGCCGTATTTGGCCAATAATCCTATCACTGCTTCAGCATCTTTGAACCCACGAATCTGTTGGCTCATGATGGCTGCATAAGTCATACCAATGCTTATGGCTTGACCATGACTCAGTTCATACATATTCTCAATAGCATGACCCAGAGTATGACCAAAGTTCAACAGCTTTCTATCTGCTTGTTCAAACTCATCTGCCACCACCACTTTGGTTTTAATCAAAGCATTGCGTTGAATCAATGCAGCCAATTTAGCCGGATCCCTTTTAAAGGATGCCAAACTACCAGCTTGCAATAAAGCAAACATAGCAGCGTCTTTGATACAAGCATGTTTGATAATCTCTGCAAAACCGTTTTGCCATTCTTCTTTTGGAAGTGTCTTTAAAAAACTATGGTCATACAATAAGAATTTGGGTTGTCTAATTAGACCCACCATATTTTTATAAACGCCAACGTCTATCCCGTTTTTACCACCAATAGAAGCATCTACCATGGCCAATATAGAGGTAGGAACAAATCCACAGGCTATGCCTCTCATATACACACCTGCCACATAACCAGTCATATCAGTCACCACACCACCTCCAACACCTATCAGTGTTGTCTTTCTATCGGCACCAAAAGCAATCAGTTGGTCAATGATCATGTCAACCGTTTGCTGAACCTTATAGGCTTCACCCGGTTTGAGCACAATGGTATTCCAACCTTTGAACTTTCTTTTGTGTTTGTCAAAAATATGCTCGTCTGTAATCACAACAGCTTGCTCTTTTGATACCAGTTTTTCTAGATGAGAAAAATCAGCGTCAAAAAAATAATCCACTTGACTATTGGAAAATGTATAGGTCTTCTTTCGCATGTTCAAAAATTTGCGATGGCAATCATTCTAAAAAAAAAGCATTGGCAAATCTGACCTAAATCAAATAAGTTGCCAATGCTTTGTTTGAAAAACTAGGAGTTCATAATCTTATTCTGATGGTTGATGCTCTCCATGTGCACCGCATCAAAATACTTGGTTACAAACTCTTTGCTCAATCCTTGTTTCTCCCCTTTTGCAAAAGCCCTTTCTAAGATGCTATTCCAACGGTTGGTTTGCAAGATGGTGATATTATTGTCTTTCTTGTACTGACCAATTTTCTCAGCCACTTTCATACGCTGACTTAAAATTTGCATCAATTCATCGTCCAAATTGTTGATTTGTTGACGCAATTTTTCTAGTGCTGCATGGTATTCTGCACTAGCTACGTCTTCATTTCTCCAACGAATGCTTCCCACTAATTCACCCAAACGTTCTGGGGTAATTTGTTGTTTAGCATCGCTCCAAGCATTATCTGGATCAATATGACTTTCAATGATCAAACCGTCAAAATCCAAGTCAATAGCAGTTTGTGCTACGTCTTGCAAATTGGTTCTATTACCACAGATATGTGAAGGATCATTGATCATCATTACTTCTGGATAACGGCGCTTCATTTCAATTGCCAAATGCCACATTGGTGCATTACGGTATTCGGTATTTCCATAAG
Source organism: uncultured Bacteroidota bacterium (assembly GCA_903933995.1). Lineage (GTDB taxonomy): Bacteria > Bacteroidota > Bacteroidia > Chitinophagales > Chitinophagaceae > Sediminibacterium. The sequence goes on along the minus strand of CAIZMD010000562.1, from coordinate 1,354 downwards.
AGCTAAATCCACGATGAATTAAGCCTACATTTTTAATACCTGCTTTTTGTACGCGCTCCATAGCACCAATCCAGAGTTCTAGATCGGGGTTAATGGGATTCTTAATTAAAACAGGAACGTCAACACCACGCAAAGCGTCTGCAACGTCTTGTACACTAAAAGGATTCACAGTAGTTCTTGCACCAATCCACAGAACGTCAACGCCAAAATGCAAGGCGTCTTCTACTTGTTTAGCGGTAGCAACTTCTACAGCAACTGGCAAACCAGATGCTTTTTTAGCAGCTTGCAACCATGGCAAACCCTTGGTACCAATTCCTTCAAAACTTCCAGGACGGGTTCTAGGTTTCCAGATACCTGCACGCAGGATATCCACTTTGCCTGTTGCGGCTAAACGGGAAGCAGTATTCACCACTTGCTCTTCGGTCTCAGCACTGCAAGGACCGGAAATGATCAGAGGACGTTTTTGTAACAATGCCTCTACTGTAGATACACTTTCAATTGTCTGTTCCATAAAAAAAGAATCGCTTGTTTGCTTGGTATTTAAAACCGATTCAACTTAAATCGGTTGTTTGACTTTCTTCATCCTTTTTCTTCCACTCTTCACTTCCTTCCTCCACTCTTCAATATCGGCTTCAAATTCACCTGTGTAATCATAATCACCATTGTTGTATGTATTCCAATATCCCTCAGGTTCAAAGAAAACTTCCACAGATGTAATTAAACTACTGTTTTCATCCATATCCATTTGTACCTCATAGTCAATAATCTTAGGATACTTAGAAGTAACCAACTTATCCAATACTTTTCTGACGGCTTCAATACTCGGAATCATAGTATATAAATATAATAAATTCACATTATAATAAAAAGGGGTATACTTAATTCATGGCATCATAAAGTAAATTTACTCACTCATGGTGTTACACTCCGTTCCACACATTCGTTCATAATTTTACTTCATTCTGTTTATAGTACTATGTTTACTATAAACTAACAACTATCCACTAATCGGATATCCATTCGTATATATACGGATAAATACGTATATCGCAACCCACATTACGGTAATCTACATTGCTATAAGGTCCACACCTAATAATATACCATTATAAGTCCACAGACTTATATTCCCCCACCACAAGAACCCCCACTTAATTCACTACGTTCATTCGGGGGGATTTCATCCCCCACTTATAGTTTGTCCCCCATTATAGGATGGATAACTATGAGATGTTATTAGATATCGGTTAATTAAACGATAAAATAGAATATCGGTTATACAACCGATAAAATGAAATATCGGGTAATTACACGATATATTATGTGGGGGAACTGAAGGAGTTATTAAGTATAT
>CAIZMD010000561.1 GCA_903933995.1 uncultured Bacteroidota bacterium | reverse complement strand
CTTTTGAAAACAAGGAATTTGACGCTATAGAAATTATCTACAGCGAATTTAAAAATGCCGCAACACAGGCATACGTGGCTGAACCATTCTTACCCATTCCAAAAGTGGCCAAGAAAGCAGGCGCAAAAAACACAGACTTTATCTTTGAACCAGCGGTAGAAACCCTGATTGAAGAACTGATGCCAAAGATCCTGAACACACAATTGTACAAAGCCGTATTGGATGGCAATGCCAGCGAACACGGTGCACGTATGACTGCCATGGACAAAGCCAGTGAAAACGCCAATGAATTACTCAAATCTTTGAAGATCAGTTATAACCGTGCTCGTCAGGCCGCTATTACTACTGAGTTAACAGAGATTGTGAGTGGTGCCGCAGCTTTGCAAGGATAATATCCTATCTTTTCAAACCCATTACTAACGATACAGAAACGCAAGCCTTGGAAATTAGCACCATTATACCGCATATTGAAGTACTGATTTTTGCCAGTGACAAACCACTGACTTCTTTGGATATTGTAGAACTGATCAACAATAGTTTTGGATTCCTAGAAGAAAGAATCATGGCTGATCAGGTAGATAGCGCACTACAGGGCATCAAAGAAAAATACGATTCTGAATTCTATCCCTTTGAAGTAAAGGAAAGCGGCGGCGGATGGCAGTTCCTAACCAAGAAAGATTACCATAAAACTATTGCCCAATTAAATGGAGACAAGTTCTTAAAAAGACTTTCCAATGCGGCATTAGAAACCCTGGCCATTATTGCTTACAAACAACCCATCACCAAAGGAGAAATTGAAGCCATTCGTGGTGTAAATAGTGATTATAGTATTCAGAAATTATTAGAGAAGGAACTGATCTTGATCAGCGGGCGCAATGAACACGCACCCGGCAAACCCTTGGTATACGCCACTTCTAAAAATTTCATGGATTATTTTGGTATCAATTCAGCATCTGATCTTCCAAAAATCCGCGAGGTATTGGCAGAGCAAATGGTAGAAGGAACCAGACCGGAAGATTTTACTGATTTACCCGTAGCTGAAAATATTGGTACGCCAACTTTGGCAGGTACACTTCCAGGAGAAGAAGGCGATATTTCTGAAATAGTAGCCGTTAATGAAGACGGTGAATTGGTATTGGCTCCAGAAGAAACTAGTACTGAAGAAATTGCTGAATCAAATACTTCTACGGAGACTGTATCTGAAGATACACCAGCTACTGAAGCGTCTTCTGAAGAGACGCCTGATGAGCAAGATCCAACTGATGAAAGTGCTGCTTCTGATGAAGAACAAAAGGATCAGCCTGAATAATCTCTCCGTTTATTTCCATTAAATTATCTTTGGCAAATGCAAGCATTGTCTTTTGAAACATTGGCAGCCATTGCCAATACCCATGGTACGCCCGTATATGTCTATGACGCAGACAAAATCAGTCAACAATACAGGCAATTAAAAACGGCTTTTCAGGATTCGGATACCCGATTCTTTTATGCCTGTAAATCCCTGACCAATATTAATATACTCAAGCATGTAGCAGCTACAGGATGCGATATTGATTGTAGTTCTATCAATGAAGCTAAACTAGCCCTACACGTAGGTGTGGCCCCAGAACGCGTACTGTATACGAGCAATGGCATTCATTTTTCTGAGATCCAAGAAGCAGTATCATTGGGTATTAATGTAAACATAGACAGCCTGTCTAATCTAGAGAAATTTGGTGCTGCTTATGGTCATGACTATCCGGTAGGCATTCGTTTGCGCCCCAATATTATGGCGGGTGGTAATTTGAAAATCTCAACTGGTCATGACAATAGCAAATTTGGCATCCCCATTGACCAACTAGATCAAATTCTAGACCTGGTAAAAAAATACAACTTATACATTCGAGGTTTGCATATTCATACCGGTTCTGAGATCAAAGAAGTATCCGTGTTTATGCAGGTGGCCGATGTATTTTCTGCCCTAGTGCCATATTTCCCGGAACTGGCTTTTTTAGATATGGGAGGTGGATTTAAAGTGGCTTATAAAGACAGTGATCATATTACCCATATTGATGAATTGGGTGCCGAGATTGCTCGCTTTCAGAAGAATTTAGAAGCCCAATACGGTAAAAAATTCCAGTGCTGGTTTGAACCAGGCAAGTACTTGGTGAGTGAATGTGGCTACCTATTATCCACCGTGAATGTGCTCAAACAATCTGGCAATACCGTTTTTGCAGGAATAGATACGGGACTCAATCACCTGATAAGACCCATGATGTATGATGCCTATCACCGTATAGAAAATATCAGCAACCCCACTGGATCATTACATGCTTATACCGTAACCGGTAATATCTGTGAAACTGACACATTTGGCAGCAATAGAAAACTGCATGAAGTGCGCGAGGGCGATGTGCTGGCTATTTATAATGCAGGGGCTTATGGATTTGAAATGTCCAGTAATTATAATGCCAGGTACAAACCTGCAGAAGTGTTGGTTCTTGGCGGAGAAGCCCACCTGATTCGCAAAAGAGACGAATTTGCAGATTTATTAAGAAACCAGATTCCTGTCTTATAGAACAAAATTGTAGTTTGCAGCTAGATGATTGAAATCCGCAACATAGTCAAACAATTTGGTGAAAGGGTCATCCTAAATGATGTTAGCGCCATGATGGAGCCCGGTAAGTGCAACCTGATCATTGGCACCAGTGGTAGCGGCAAGACCGTGCTGACCAAATGTATGGTGGGTCTGTTTAAACCAGACAAGGGCCAGATACTGTACAATGGAGACGATATGTTTGCCATGGACAATGATACCCGCAAACAATTACGCCAACAAATTGGCATGCTTTTTCAAGGAACGGCCTTGTTTGATTCTATGACCGTAGAACAAAATGTATTGTTTCCACTAGATATGTTTACTAGATGGACCGTGGCCGAAAAAAGGAAACGTGTAAATGAAGTATTAGACAGGGTTAACCTCAAAGACGCACACAAACGCTACCCTTCTGAAATCAGTGGTGGTATGAAAAAAAGGGTGGGTATTGCCAGGGCCATTGTACTGAATCCCAAATACTTATTCTGCGACGAGCCCAATTCAGGTCTAGACCCACAGACCTCCATGGTCATAGACAAACTGATCAAAGAAATAACTGAGGAATTTCAGATTACCACCATTGTGATTACCCATGACATGAATTCTGTGATGGAAATTGGAGACCATATTGTGTATTTATACAATGGTCAAAAACAATGGGAAGGCACTAATAAAGACATCATTTTTAGCAAAGACAAATTGCTTAATGATTTTATTTTTGCTTCTGAATTCTTGCAAGACGCCAAACAAATGCGTATGCTAGAAGCGAGCAAAAACAATAGCAATATTTAATACTTGTACCATGTTCAAGAAACTGACCTTTTTTTTGTTTTTTGTAATTGCTTTTGTGAACCTAGAAGCTCAGGTTCAACCAGATACCCTGCCTCCATATAAGAAGGACAACCATATGCCGGCTTTTAGGATCCAGAAATTTGACGATAGCTGGCTTACTAGGGACCAACTACCCAAGAATGTTCCAACAGTGATTATTTATTTTAGCCCGGATTGCGCACACTGCAAACACGAGGCAAGAGAAATTGTCAAGAATATAGACAAATTGAAAAACGTGAACTTTGTCTGGATCAGTTATAAAGAGATGGAATTGATCAAGGAGTTCTTCTATGTTTTGGATTTGTATAAATACCCAAACATGTACGCAGGAAGGGATCCCAAGTATATGGTACCCGCTTTTTACAGGGTTAAGTTCACGCCATTTGTAGCCGTTTATGATAAAAAGGGCTTGTTTGTCAAAGCCTTTGACGGTGGCGCAGAAATGCCCCAATTATTGCCCCTACTTAAATAGAAATAACACAATTATATAGGGCAGAACTCAAGCTATTCAGTAACTTTACGCGTAGAATTAATCATTTTTAAATAGTTAACGCATATGAAAGTTACAGTAGTAGGTGCTGGTGCCGTAGGAGCAACCTGTGCCGACAACATCGCACGTGCCGCACTGGCACAAGAATTGGTGATTTTAGACATCAAAGAAGGCTTAGCAGAAGGCAAGGCACAAGACATGATGCAAACAGCAGCCCTGCTTGGTTTTGACACCAGGATCAGTGGTAGCACCAACGACTATTCCAAAACTGCCAACTCAGACGTGGTAGTAATTACTTCAGGTATTCCTCGTAAGCCAGGTATGACTCGTGAAGACTTGATTGGTACCAATGCTGGTATTGTAAAAGGAGTAGCAGAAAACATTTTAAAATATTCACCCAATGCCATCATCATTGTGATTAGTAATCCAATGGATACCATGACTTATTTGGCATTGAAATCAACAGGACTTCCAAAACACCGCATCATTGGTATGGGTGGTACTTTGGATAGTGCTCGTTTCAAATATCAATTGAGTCAACACTTAGACTGCAGCCCAGCTGATTTGAATGCAGTAGTAGTGGGTGGACACGGTGATACTACCATGATTCCTTTGATCCGTCACGCCACTTGGAACAGTGCTCCTGTTACCAATTTCTTGACCAAAGAGCAACAGGATCAAATAGTTGCAGACACCATGGTGGGTGGAGCAACATTGACCAAATTGATTGGAACCTCTGCTTGGTATGCACCAGGTGCTGCCGGAGCTGCACTAGTAGAAAGCATTTTGCGTGACGAGAAAAAACTCTTCACTTGCTGCGTAAGCCTAGAAGGTGAATATGGCCAAAGCGATATTTGCTTGGGTGTTCCTGTTGTCATTGGTAAAAATGGCTGGGAAAAAATCTTAGATTTCAAATTGAATGAAACAGAGCAAGCTGCCTTTAACAAGAGTGCAGACGCTGTAAGAAACATGAACGAAGTATTGAAGACTTTGTAATTGTTCCATATTTTTTTAAAAGCCCCAATCTTTTGATTGGGGCTTTTTTGTTTTTTTAACTTTGATTAACACCACTTATCCTCTTCTTTGGCTGCTCCTCACTAAAGCCTACAACTTTTGTAACCTTTCGCTGTCATCTTCGTACTAACCATACAAAACTAACTAAGATGATTAAGGAAATTGTGAGCATGGCAACTGCACTGTTGATAACTGCAAGCAGTATTGCACAAACAAAGACAACGGTCAGTGGCACCGTACAAGACAATGGCAGCAAGGCTTTCAGCGGAGTAACCGTTGCATTATTAAAACAAAAAGACAGCAGTTTAGTCAAGACTGCCATTACAGAAAATGACGGACGTTATGAGTTAAGCAGCTCCGTATCAGGCAATTACATTCTTTCATACCAGGGACTGAATACAGAAAAAAAGTTTAGTAATGCATTCAAATTAGAAGACGGAAAAGACATTCAACTACCAACCGTAGTATTAAATCTTGCAGCTAATAAATTGGCAGATGTTACTGTTGTTTCTAAAAAACCCATGATAGAAATCAAAGCAGACAAAACCATTTTCAATATTGAGAATAGCATCAATGCAACAGGAAGTAATGCGTTAGAACTTTTGCAAAAAAGTCCCGGTGTTCAGGTTGATAACAATGAGAACATTAAGATGAAGGGAAAGTCTGGGGTTAAAATCTACATTGACGGCAAAATGAGTCAGTTGAACGGTCAAGACCTTGCAGCCTACTTAAAGAGCATTAATAGCTCAGACATTGAAGCCATTGAAATGATCAGCAATCCAAGCGCAAAATATGACGCAAGCGGTAATGCAGGCATTGTCAATATTCGCTTAAAGAAGAATAAAAAATATGGCACCAATGGTAGTGTCAATGCAGGTTTTGTTCAAGGGATTACACCCAAGGGCAATGCAGGTCTGAACCTGAACTATCGTGACAAGAAAATCAATCTCTTTAGCAATATCAGTGGCAATCTGGGAGCATATGAAAATGGACTTGACTTCTATAGGGAACAACGTGATACCATTTATGACCAACACAGTGTCAATGTCAACAACAATCAGAACTTCAATATCAAGGCAGGGGCTGATTTGTTTGTGAATCCAAAAAGTACTTTTGGGGTTCTGGTTACAGCCAATACCAGTGATGGTGAATGGACAAGTTCAGGAGAAACCGATGTCTACTATAAACCTACTGGTCAGTTTATCAAAAAACTGGTAGCCAAGAATACAGTACCCATGAATAGAACCAATGTCAATGGGAATATCAATTATAGATTTGCAGACACTACTGGTAAGGAAATCAATTTTGACGCAGATTACGGTCAGTTCCGCGGCAGAGGTAATTCATACCAACCCAATAACTATTATGACAAAAATGGCAACATATTATACCAAGTAACCAATAGAAACTATACCCCAACGGATATTGATATCCTAACTTCTAAAGTTGATGTAGAATTGCCTAAATGGAAGGGTAAATTGGGTTATGGTGCCAAATTTAGTTTGGTGAAAACCAAGAACAGTTTTGATTTTTATACAGACGTGAATGGAACTGTTACTAAAATACTATCGCGCAGCAATAGCTTTAGTTATGATGAGAACGTGAATGCGGCTTATGTAAACTACCAACGCCAGTTCAATCCTAAATGGAGTTTCCAAGGTGGATTGCGTTTGGAACAAACCAATAGCAAGGGTGTACTTACTAGAGCAGACGGTCAAGTGCAGGCAGATAATGAAGTCAAAAAGAATTACCTAGACTTCTTCCCTAGCGCCGCT
>CAIZMD010000560.1 GCA_903933995.1 uncultured Bacteroidota bacterium | reverse complement strand
CTCTGAAGGTTTTGGGGAAGATTTTGTTCCTGCCAACTATGATATGAGCTTGATTGATCGTTTTGAAAAAGTAACCGATAAAGACGGTGCGGTCATGGCCAGAAGAATTGCCAAAGAAGAAGTGCTATTCTGTGGATACAGCGCTGGTAGCTGTTTACAGGGCGTGATCCAATTAAAAGAGCACTTGACAAAAGACGATGTAGTGGTTTGTATTTTCCATGACCATGGTAGCCGTTATGTTGGAAAAATTTACAACGACGAGTGGATGATGGAACGCGGATTTTTAGACGTGAAAACATTCAAAGACATTGTAAGTGGTAGAAGCAGTAAGCGCTTGGTGACCATCGCCCCTGGGCAAAGCGTTTCTGATGCTGTTGAACTGATGAAGAAATATGATATTGAACAAATTCCCGTAATGGAAGCTGGTGAACTGATTGGTGCCGTTTCTGAAACAGGTTTGTTTATGAAAGTATTTAGCAATCCTGAAATTAAAACTGCATCGGTTCAGAGTGTGTTAGAACATCCTTATCCTATTGTGGCTTTTGATACACCTGTAGAAAGATTGAGCTCACTCATTACCAAAGAAAATGGTGCGGTGCTGGCTCGTGATGAAAAAGGAGACTATCATATTGTTACCAAGTATGACGTGATTCAATGTCTTGCTAAATAAGCACTATGCCAAATGCTAAACTGACCGTTTCTGACCAAATGGGCAGGGAAATGCAAGTGCTACCGCAACCCAAAAGGATTGTGTCCTTGGTTCCCTCTCAAACAGAACTACTTTATGACCTAGGGCTAGACGCGGAGGTATTGGGCATTACCAAATTTTGCATTCATCCTGAAAATTGGTTTAGAACCAAGACCAGGATTGGTGGTACCAAAGACGTGAATATTGAACTGGTTAAATCATTGGAACCAGATTTAATCATTGCCAATAAAGAAGAGAATACAAGAGAGCAAATAGAAGCCCTGAGCCATTTTGCACCGGTTTGGGTGAGTGATATAGTCAATTATTCTGAGGCTTTTACCATGATTAGATCCGTGGCCCAGATTACGGGAAGGGTTGCACATGGTCAACAATTGCTAGCTAAAATTGAGAAAGCCTTTCAGCAAATGCCCTCTCATCCCCTGCACCCAACAGCGGCTTATTTGATCTGGAAAGACCCTTATATGACCATTGGGTCGGATACGTTTATCCACAATATTTTAAGTCTGGCGGGTTTTGAAAACTGCTTTGGCAATAGTCTTCGTTATCCGGAAATTACCGTGGCTGATTTGCAAGAAAAAGCACCCGAATACCTCTTTCTTTCTTCCGAGCCCTATCCCTTTAAAATGAAACATATCAAGGCTTTGCAAGCCGATCTGCCCCAGACCAAGATCCACTTGGTCAACGGTGAAATGTTTAGTTGGTATGGTAGTCGCTTGCAATTTACTCCCGGCTATATTGGCGAATTACTGGAATCGATTGTTTGATCTAAGGCCTTTTGAGTGTGTATTTTATACACAATTCTAGAACTAGATTTGATACAAAAAACGTATCTTAGCCATCCTTAAATAAAATACATTTAAAATTATTATATGAAAAAATACAGAGCCG